>ONMG01000188.1 GCA_900318855.1 uncultured Prevotella sp. | reverse complement strand
CAGCGAGGAGCACGGACAGTCGAAGGAGCTCAGCGAGGCCGAGCGCACCGAGATAGCCCGCATCGTGGGGCTTGGAGCTCTGAAGTATTTCATCCTCAAGGTGGACGCCCGCAAGAACATGCTCTTCAATCCTGCCGAGAGCATCGACTTCAATGGCAATACAGGCCCCTTCATCCAGTACACCTACGCACGTATTCGTAGCATCATGCGTAAGGCCAAGGCCGAAGGTATCACGCTGCCCACGGCGTTGCCTGCCGATGCTCCGCTCAACGAGAAGGAGATACAGCTCATCCAGAAGCTTAATGCCTTTGGGGTTGCCGTGAAGGATGCGGGCGACAATTATAATCCTGCCGGCATTGCCAACTACTGCTACGAGCTCACCAAGGACTTCAATCAGTTCTACCACGACTTCAGCATCCTCAATGCCGAGACTCCTGCCATCAAGACCACGCGCCTCGTGCTGGCCGACAATGTGGCAAAGGTCATCCGCAATGGTATGGACTTGCTGGGCATCGAGGTACCCGAGAGGATGTGATGAAGCAGAAAGTCAGCAATCCGCCCGACTGGCGCAGCGACACTGTGCTGCCTCTGCCGCCGGAGGTGAAGGCGAATGCATGGGCCGTGGATGCGGGCTGTTCGGGTAATCCCGGCGCCATGGAGTATCAGGGAGTCGACCTTGCCACCGGCGCACGCATATTCCATTTCGGTCCGGTCTTCGGCACCAACAACATCGGGGAGTTCCTCGCCATTGTGCATGCCTTGGCACTGATGCAGCAGCAGGGTGTGCACGACAAGGTTATCTACAGTGACTCCTATAATGCCATTCTTTGGGTGAACAAGAAGCAGTGCAAGACCAAGCTGGAGCGCAATGCCCGCACCGAGGCGCTCTTTCAGGTGATAGCGCGGGCCGAGGCGTGGCTCCGGCAGCATCCCGTCACCGTACCCATCATCCAGTGGCAGACGCGCAAGTGGGGCGACATCCCCGCCGACTTTGGAAGAAAGAAATAACAGAAATGCAGGATAAGCCAACGGTGCTTATCCTGCATTTCTGTTTCTGTCCTGGGGCCGCCTCTTGACCTACGGCCGCTGTGCTGCCAATTCTTGGTAGAGCTCAGTCATTTGACGTGTCACTTTTTCGGTGGCGAATCGTTCCACATAGCGTCTTCCGTCTCTGGAGCGTCGGCTCCGTTTGCCTTCGCCCAGCACCTTGGTGAGCGCTTGTGCCATGCCCCTGGCATCATCGGGGTCGACGTAGAGGGCCGAGGGACCACCCGCCTCCTGCAGACAGCCGCAGGTGCCCGCCACGATGGGTAGTCCGCTGTAGGCCGCCTCAATGATGGGAATGCCGAATCCCTCGTAGCGTGAAGGATAGACAAAGGCCGATGCCTCCTGATAGATGGCTGGCAGGTCGTGGAAGGGTACTCCGTGGAGGATGTGCACACGTTCGGACATTCCGTGCGAGGCCGCATAGGCGCTCACTTGGTCGGTGTAGGGGGTGTGGCGACCCACCACCACGAGATGAACCCCGGCATCCATGAGCTCCAGCGCTTTCACCACAAGCAGCACATTCTTGCGCTCCTCGATGCTGCCCACGCTGAGGATGTAGTGTTCGGGCAGCTCGTAGCAGCGTCTCACGCTTTGCCGCTCTTGGGCCGTGGCAATGCGCTTGAAAGCCTCATCACAGTCCTGGTAGACAACGCTGATGCGCCCGGCGTCGACACCTCCCAGCTCGATGATGTCGCGCTTGGTGAGCTCGCTGATAGCCACGATGTGGTCGGCCTCACGCAGCGTGCGACGGAACTTCCAACTGTAAATCCTCACGTCGAGCGGGTGGTACCATTCGGGGTGACGCAGGAAGATGAGGTCGTGGATGGTCACGAGGCTTCTCACTCCTGTTCTGCGGATGCCTAAGGGCAGTTCGCCGGAGAGCCCATGGAAGAGGTCGATGCCGTCGCGTCGCAAATCGGTCACCATTGACTTCAGCCGCCACCAGTCGCGCCCCAGTCGGGTGTGCGCATGCTGAGGATAGCAGAAGGTGAGCCGCTCACGGTGGTGCAGTTGGGCGATGAGCTTCGGGTTGCCTTCCACCGGTGAGTAGAGGCGCAGGCGGAGTCCTTCGTCGGCCTCCAAGTTGTTGATGAGCGTGCGTCCATAGTTGCCCAGTCCGGTAGCATTGTTGACCACCCGCTTGGCATCGAATCCTATAGTGAGTATCCTTTCTTCCATACTGCAAAGGTAATGCAACCGGGAGCAATAGACAAGAAAAAGCTAAGGTTTTTGTTTGCCATATCCGGGTCCGGTGCCCGTTTCCCGTCTGTCGTGATTGTTGGTGAGTGCGGCTCGCGGCATCAGTCAGCTCGGTGCTTTTTGCCCCTGGCAGTCCACAAAAAGAGGTGATTGCTTGTGGCTGTCACCTTTAATTGCTACTTTTGCAGAAACTTACTGCCTCATGATGAAATTGCTCTATTATCTGGCTTATGGCCTTTGGTATTTGGCCTCACTGCTTCCTCTGAGAGTGCTCTATGTGCTTTCCGACTGCTTCTATCTGCTGTTGTGCCATGTGGTGCGCTATCGGCACAGCGTGATATGGCGTAACATCTCGACATCCTTCCCCGAGAAGAGCCCCCGTGAGTGGAGGCGCATAGAGAAAGACTTCTACCACTGGCTTTGCGACTACTTCGTGGAGACGATAAAGTTGATGACCATGAGCCGCAAGCAGCTGATGAGGCGCATGCGCTTCACCGGCACCGAGGAGGTGAACCGCCTTGTGGAGAAGGGACAGTCGGTGGCCATCTACCTCGGTCACTATGGCCAGTGGGAGTGGATCACCTCGCTGCCTTTCTGGGTGAGCGAGAAGTGCCAGTGCTGCGAAATCTATCATCCGCTGGAGAATCCGGAGTTCGACCGGCTGTTCCGCACAGTGCGTGAGAAGCGCAACGCCCTCTGTATTCCCATGGCCGAGACGTTGCGGCGGGTCGTCGAATACCGCAGTAAGCATACTCCCATCATCCTGGGCTACATCGCCGACCAGGTGCCTTTCTGGAACAACATCCACCACTGGCTCACCTTTCTGAACCACGATACGGCCGTGCTCACCGGTTCGGAGCGTATTGCCCGGAAAATGAATCAGGCCGTGGTCTATGGCGATGTGAGGCGCGTGCGCCGTGGCTATTATGAGTGTGATTTGCAGCTCATCACCGATGCCCCCGCTTCCTATCCCGAGTTCCGGCTCACCGACATCTATTTCCAGCGCCTCGAAGCCAGCATCCGCCGCGATCCCTCGCTCTATCTGTGGAGTCACAACCGCTGGAAACGCACGCATGAGGAGTTCAATATCCGTTTCGACCCGTCGACGGGACGTGTGGACCTCCGGCCTTTGGAAGTGATAAAACGTGAGAAGGGCCTTGCCGAACAGCCAGCGCCTGACTCCGACAAGTCGGATGCCGCCATTGGAGAAGCGTCGGGCGCTAAGGCGTCGTCGGCTGATGTGCAACCGTAAATAGTCAATTATGTTATTCGTTCGTGATAAAGGCAGGATGTGCAACAACATCCTTCAGTATGGCCACATCTATGCCTGGGCCCGGGAACATCACCGCAGCGTAATGTCAATGCGCTTTGCCTACAAGTATCCCTATTTCCACATCTGCGATACCCGCTGGCACAACTTCCTTGTCTATGCCCTTGCCAAGCTGGCTGCCCAGCTGAAGCTGCTGCCCGTGGTGTCGTTCAATCGCGAGGGTGGCGACACCACAGCCGGTGAGGCTTTCATGGCCGACCACCGCAATGTTGTGGTCGAAGGCTGGTATGTGCAGTTCCCCGCTCTCTTCCTCAAGTACAAAGGCGACATCGTGCGTCTGTTTGCCTTCCACGAGGACATTCGACTGAAGGTGGATGCCCTGCTCAAGCCCTATGCCGGTAAGGTGAAACTGGGGGTTCACGTGAGGCGCGGCGACTACGCCCGTTGGCATGGAGGCCGTTACCTCTTCACCGACGAGCAGTACATCCGCATCATCCTCCAGTTCATCGCCATGGAGAACGGGCGCTCAGTCGAAGTGTTCGTCTGTGGCAACGATCCCCAGCTCGACGTCGAGGCCTACCGCCGAGCATTGGGCAGTCGGGTGCATTTTCCCCAGGGCAATCCGGGCGAGGACCTGTGTCTGCTCTCGCGTATGGATGCGCTCATCGGACCGCCCAGCACATTTTCGCTCGTGGCCTCAATGTATCGCAACACCCCTCTCTATTGGATAAAGGATGCAGGCCAAACCTTGGAGTCTGGCTGTTTCAAGCATTTCGACGAGCTCTTCACTCACATCATCTGATAATCCTGAAAACAAAAGACAATATACTTATGACTAAAGGCTATTTGCAGAAGAACTATGGCTTCCCCGTGAAGCGCTATGTGCAGACGATGGACCTTAAGAACGATCCGCAACTCATTGCTGCCTATCGCGAGGCTCACAGTAACGGCAAGATTTGGAAAGAAGTGATGGAAGGCATCCACAGTGTTGGCATCTTGGAGATGGAAATCTACATCTTGGGCAATCACCTCGTGATGATTTGCGACCTGCCAGCCGATGTCGACTGGGATGAGGCTATGGCGCGCCTGGCCACGCTGCCGCGACAGTCGGAATGGGAGGCGCATGTGGAGCATTTCCAGCAATGCCGTGAGGGCGATACCTCCGACCAGAAGTGGAAGATGATGGAACGCATGTTCCATCTCTATGAATAAGCCCTTCCGTCTCCATACGAAAAACCCCTTCCTCCGCGGAGGAAGGGGAAGGGAAGGTGTCGGCTTGCCACAATCTCCGAGCCCGCCCTGATATAGCGAAAAGCTATAGCCGGAAAACAGTACATCGCCACAAGTAGTGGACTGCCGGTGTGGGCAGAGCTTCTTGCAGCCTGTCGTGAACCCACTTTAAGTCGTTTAGCTTCGTGGAAGACAGACCCTCGACGGGATAATGATTTCTCTTAGGTGGTAATTCATGACAGTCGAGGTATCTTTTGCCTGCAAATTTAGAAAAAATATCTTATAGTGTCAAGTGTATTGGCAAAATATTTTACCGTTAAATGCGCTTTCTTTTGGTTCTCTTGTCATTTGGTGCTCACTTGTTTATCTTATAGCCCGTTTCTTTTCCTCCTTCCACCTTCAGACGCCCTTTGTCTTTCGCCCTTGACAGCTGTTTCCGGCTGGTTCCTGTCCCTGTTTACTGACGAAAGGGGCGTAGAGAGGCTTTATTTGGTTTTCCCTTGATACTTGTACGCAGTGAGCGAGTAGAAGGTTTCCTGCAAGGGGCACACGAGCACGAAGTGCGCAGAAGTCCTTCGGGGCTCCAACCACGGACGTTTTCTGTGAGGTCGGTTATCCTTCACCTCTGTCTTACACCTCAATCGGTTGTAAGCTTCCATGTTCTACTCCCCCTCTACCCTTCCTGACGCCAGCGGCTCCAGCCCTCGGCCTTCGGCCTCGCTGAGTGTTTGGGTCACGGGGTCAGCATGTTTACGGCATATGGCGTACACATCTCCGCCAATTGGCGTACATATCTCCGGCATATGGCGTAGATGTCTCCGCCAATTGGCGTAACATCCGTCACCTTGGGGCTCGGCGTCCCGACGTTGCCGATTTTAGCAGGTTCTGCCGTTCTTATCTGCCGTTCACCATGCAGCACCTCAAGCCGACTGCCGAACTTGAAGAGTTGGTAGAGCGCAACACCATGCCGATGCATGCGATGATGCCCAGTGCCATGTTAGCATAGCGTGCAAGTCCGTCTGCCCCTTATTTTATGCACCGCAGGTACTACTTTCCTTTACCTTTATCTTCACGCATCAAACAGCTAAAACACTTTTCTGTGGTTTTGGCTGGCTCATTGACGAAGCCTGGAGGCGTAATGGCCTGCCCGGGACCCTATTCCTGCACGTTTTAAGTGAAGCTATACGTTTTGCTGTGTTTCGGGGTGCCGCTTTGGCGAAGTCAGGCGCAATATATTCGAAAGCGAGGCGTTATCCTGCTGATTGACGTTTAAATGTAAGAAGAATGCGAAACTGTATCTTTGTGCTGCTGGCGTTGCTTCTGGCATCCTGCCACAGTAGTCCCTCCTACACGGAGCAGTATTACCGGAGTAAGGAAGTCTATGACAAATATCATAGTGCTATCCTTGGCATGTGGCATTATGAGGAGAATACTTATCGTATGCGCTATAACTGCACCTTTGAGTTTCGAGCTGACCAAAGTTTCACGCAGACCGGCAGTTTGAGCCTTCGCGACAGTGTGGTCGTGAAAGGCCACACGGTGTGGGGCGATTGGCGCAGCGTAGTCGATACGGTGTCCACAGGCAAATGGCGTATGGGATGGAGTGAGGAACTGAATTCCAACTATATAGCCCTTGACAACAAGGTGGGAGAGGGCCACGTAGTAGAGATTAAGCCATTCGATATCACGTCGTCTGGACAGTTCCTTTTGCGGGTCGACGGCAGTTTGGTAGAGATGCGCAAGGGCCCCCGGCCCCAGCCTTAGACCTCGGCTCCCTTCTCTGACGACCGGTACATGATGTTGCGGGGGTGGTGCTCCAGTATCTCCTTGCGCAGCTGGCTGTTGTCAATGTGCATGTAGATTTCTGTTGTACCGATGTCTTCGTGGCCGAGCATGGCTTGGATAGCCCTCAGGTCGGCTCCACCTTTGAGGAGTGCCGTGGCAAAGGAATGACGGAAGGTATGCGGCGAGATAGTCTTGGTGATACCGGCCTCGACGGCCTGGCGCTTTATCATGATAAGTATCATGGTGCGGGTGAGATGGTGCCCCCGGCGGTTAAGGAACACATAGTCCTCTTCGCCCGGTTTAATATTCTGTTCGCGGCGGCAGGCAAACCATAGCTTCAGTTCCTTGACGGCAGTGCCGGAGATGGGCACCAGCCGGTCCTTGCGTCCTTTTCCTGTGACTCTGATGAAGCCCTCCTCCAGATAGAGGTTGCTCAGTCGGAGATTCACGAGCTCTGATACGCGCAGACCACACGAGAAGAGCACTTCGATAATCGCTTTGTTCCGTTGCCCCTCGGGCTTGGAGAGGTCGATAGAGGCCTCGATGGCATCCACCTCGTCCGTGGAGAGCACAGTGGGTAGATTGCGTCCCAGCTGAGGTGATTCCAGTAGTTCTGTGGGGTCGTTGTCAATATAGCCGTCAATCATCAGGTAGCGGTAGAAAGCACGCACACCGCTCAGTATGCGCGCCTGCGAGGTAGAACCGATGCCGTAGTCATGCAGCGTCGTGGCAAAGTGTTCCAGGTCTTCGATTTTCAGTTCCCAGGGCGCTTGCTTCGTTTGCCTACAGTATCTGAGCAGCCATTCCAAGTCGTGCTTGTAGGCCTCCAGCGTATTCTCGGTGTAGTTGCGCTCCAGTTTGAGGTAGCGCACGTAGCTGCGCAGAATATTCGAGGTCGTTTTCTTGTCGGTTTCCATTATTATTCCTACTTTTGCAGTGCATGAGGGCATCATGCTGCAAAGATAGACAATAATGCTGACTAATCAGAGACTTGTATGAAAATTCTCATCGTCAATGGGCCCAACCTTAATCTGCTGGGTGTACGTGAACCCGATATCTATGGGCACTGCTCCTTTGAGGACTACCTGGAACAGTTGCGGGCCCTCTATCCCGCTGTCGAGATAACCTATTATCAGAGCAACATCGAGGGCGAGCTCATCAACCGTCTGCAGCATGACGGCTTCAGTATCGACGGAGTGGTGCTCAATGCAGGCGCCTACACGCATACCAGTATCGCCCTGCACGACTGCATCCTCAGCATCACGGCCCCCGTGGTCGAGGTGCATATCTCCAATGTGCATCAGCGCGAGGAGTTTCGCCATCATTCCATGATTAGCGCGGCTTGCAAGGGTGTCATTGCGGGCTTTGAACTCGATTCCTACCGGCTGGCCGTTGAGGCACTCATCCATCAGAACAGCCATGACTGACAACAAGCAGCTGCAAGCCTATATCGAGGCGCACTCCGATGCCGAGGGCGACTATCTCTACCGTCTTTGGCGGGCCACCAATCTGCACACCCTTCACGGTCACATGGTGAGCGGTCATCTTCAGGGGCGTCTTCTCCGGATGATGGTCGAGATGATTCGGCCCCGGCACATTCTGGAGGTAGGCACCTTCAGTGGCTATAGCGCTATCTGCATGGCAGAGGGGCTCGAGGAGGGAGGCTGTGTGCACACCTTTGAGATAAACGATGAGATGGAGGATTTCACGCGCTCATGGATAGCGGGCAGTCCTTTGGCCGACCGCATCGACTTCCGTATCGGCGACGCAGCCAAGGAGGCACCTCTGCTTGGCATACCCTTCGACATGGCCTTCATCGACGGCGACAAGCGCACCTACGTGGAAACCTTCAATGCCATCCGCCCCTGCATGGCTCCCCATGCCTTTATCCTCGCCGACAACACTTTATGGGACGGTCATGTGGTGGACAGCTATTACGACCACGACGCTCAGACCATCGGCATCCGACGTTTCAACGACTTCATAGCCGCCGATGAGAGTTTGGAGAAGGTCATTGTGCCTATCCGTGACGGTCTGACACTGATACGTCTGAAATAGTTTTTTCACTTTAACCGATACAGCCATGAGACATTCTTTCCTCACAGTCTTTTTACTCTTCGCCCTACTCTCATTACCCACCCGCATAGGTGCACAATGCCATGTGAGCGTCGGCGGCGAGCTCAGACAGCGCATTCTTCATAATTTCGACCGCCTTGAGCAGGAGAAATATAGGCCGCAGCACGTCTTTCTCACCGAAGAACAGTCGGGCTACTGGCCCGGCGACACCGAGGGGCGCACCATTCTGGGACTCGTCCTTGACGCCCGTAGCACGGGAAGGCAGCCGCTCTATCTCGAAGAGATTCTGCGCTTGCTGCCTTCATATCTTAATGCCAAAGGCTATTTGGGAACCATCCACAGGGGACAGGCCGACGAGCAACAGCTTTCCGGTCATGGATGGCTGCTGCGTGGCCTCTCTGAATATTATTTGTGGAAACATGACGCAAAAGCGTTGCAGCTCATAAAGACCATCACTGACAGCCTCTTCCTCCCCATAGAGCCTTATCTGAAATCTTATCCACTCGATCCGGATCAACGGGCCAAGAACGTCGGAGGAGCCTCCGGGAACATCGTGGCAGCGGTAGGATGCTGGCGACTCTCCACCGACATTGGCTGCATCTTCATAGGCATGGACGGCTTCCTCCAGGCTACTCAGATTCTCGATGAAGCACAGATAGGAGGGAAGGCCGAACGACACAAAATGGCTAAAGAATGGATAGAGCTCTTTCTCCAATGCCCTTTGGTGAAGATAGAAGCACAAACTCACGCCTCGCTCACTGGTATGCGAGGACTGCTCCGCTATGCGGAAATGACGGGGGAAGACACTTACGTGAAGCTGGCGGAACAGCGCTGGCAGGCTTATAAGCGCTACGGGATGACGGAGGACTACGCCAACTACAACTGGTTCTGCCGTTACAACACGTGGACTGAGCCTTGCGCCGTGGTCGACTCTTATATGGTGGCCTCACAGCTTTGGCAAGCCACGCACAAAGCCCAGTACCTCACCGATGCTGAGCTCATCTATTGGAACGCTCTTTGCCACGGGCAACGCGACAATGGCGGCTTCGGCACCGACAACTGTCCGGGCAAGGCTTCGGGAACCGACTGCATCGGCGTTGCGGCTTATGAGGCCCACTGGTGTTGCACCATGCGTGGAGGAGAAGGGCTGAGCAGGGCTGCACAGTATGCTGCCAGCGCTGACGCCGACACGCTCTTCCTGACTACCTTCCGCGATATGACAGTCAAGGCACAACTCGCCTCCGGTGCGCTGACTATAACCGTGAACACCCTTTACCCGTTTCAGGAAAAGGTCAGCGTCGACTTCTTCGTAAAGGAGGCTCCGAGAAAAACTATTTTGGCTGTGCCTGCTTTCGCCTGGATGACAAAGTTGAAAGTGCAAGTCAACGGAAAGCCTTTGTCATGGAAAGAGGACCGCGGAATGGTAGTCTTCGGCAACCGGTTTAGGGGTGGCGACCACATAAGGCTGACGTTCGTCATGCATCCGAAAGACGTCGGCGTGGTCAATCCTGCAAACAATACGCCGGGTTCTTTCCGAGTGGGCTTTGGACCTCTCTTGCTTGCCACAGACTCGTGCCAGGACAATCTACTTTATGGTGAGAGGCTCATCCCGCTTAAAGGCTTGACCTTCAGAGGTGAGAAGAGTGGAACCATTGTAAGCCCGCTCTACCATCTGATGTCTACAAGATTAACGGGAAAGGACTACGCTCGCCGGATTCTGTTCCATCGTTAAAACTCATCTCAGTGCAGCGACCGGGCCGAACCGAACAACCAACGTGAAAGGCACAGCTTGTCGCTTATCCATCCAATAGCTAAGCTCCCGCCTGTGGCAAAGGGAAGAGCCACAAGCAGGAAGAGAATTCCCGTGGGGTCGAGACTCACCAAGGGAGCCTGGAAATATTTGGCCAGCATTGTGAATACGGGTGAGAAGAGCAGAAGCAATAAAGTGTTGCGCCCGATGTAGAGGGGTAGTCGGAGCTTCTCTGGCTTAAGATGGGAGTAGGTCCATAGCAGAAAGGATATCATGCACCAGACGATGACCAGGCCCGGAAGGGTTGATTTGTTGAGCATATTGGGCAGGAATGCCGTGATGAGCCCGACAGGAAGGAGAGTCCATAAGGTGGGATGGAAGCTGTCAATGAAGTTTCTGCCGCTCTGTCGGAGCACCACTCCCGCGAAGAAGTAGAAGGCATTGGCACCGTCGACCATACCGACCAGTGACAATGCTGTCATGCCCGCGGCGACAACAGCCAGGCGCCATCGAAGGCGAAGCGGTGTGAGTTGTAGCGGAAAGTAGGCTGCAATGCTGCAGAGGATGAGTGTATGCAGATACCAGTAAGGACCGAGCGGATGGAGGCAAAGCTTCGAGAGCAGCAAGCCTGCCGACAAGTTGCTCACATGTTCGCGGATGGGCAGCAGGGCGGCCATGACCACATAGGCTGTCTCCATAAGGGCATAGGGGACAAATAGCCACAGCATAGCCCTCAGAAAGGGGAGGCCCCCCTTCTGTCGGTTGAGCACATAGCCAGAGATGAGCAGGAAACCTGGCATGTGGAAAGTGTAGACGAAGCTTTTGGCCTGTGGATAGGTGTCGCCGATATAGACCAAGTGAAAGGCAATCATCAGAGTGATGAAGACGAACTTCAGATAGTCGAGCTCGGCAATACGTTTCGTTTGCTGCATGGGCATAATACGGATTCAGTGCAAAGGTAGGAAAAACTGGGGGAGTGGGCAAGAAATCCCCGTCCTTTGGTTGAAGCTGACCACGTCACGTTGTGCGCGCGACGTGGTGATGCTTAGTATTCGAGTGGGCGCTTCTCCCAGTCGTCGGAAACGTAGCTGTCGGGATAGGTGCTGCTGTTGGTGACTCGGCCCTTGCGCTCGCGGATGTAGGTGTCGAAGCGCCGTTGTCCTTCCTTCAGGATGATGACACGGGCCCCACAGGGCAGATGGTTGTACACCGTGTTGCCCCCGGAATAGCGTCCGTATCCCAGCAGGATGTTGTGCCACATCACGGTGTAGTCGTTGTCGTGGTCATGGCCGCAGAAGATGCCCATCACGTCGCCTCCTTCCATCATGGCTGTGAACATACCCGTGTTGAACTCAGGCGAGCACACCGTCTCCCGGCGCGTTCCCGTGAGGATGGCGTCCTCGTCCTTCACAGCCTCGTGGTATTCAGGCAGAGGGATGTGGAAGAAAGCCAGTGCAGGCAGCGGGGTGCCACCGTTCTGCTGGGTGAGCAGCCGGCTGTTCTGCCGGTACCATTCCACCTGCTCGAAGGTGAGCCAGGCGTAGGTGCCGTGGCTCTTGTCTTTGGGAAATCCAGCCGGATAGGAGTGCGAGTCGAGGCAGTAGAGTGCTGCTGCCGTCCGGCTGCCGTCGTGTGACAGGATGCGCAGCACGTAGTCGAGCTCTTTCCCTTCGCGGATGTCGGGCATCAGGTTGTTCTTCACCTTACGTGCCATGTTGTAGAGGTCGTGGTTGGTGAGTCCGGTCATCTCGCTGTCGTGGTTGCCGAACTCATAGACAAAGGGCACTTTGTATTTCGCAATGCGGTTGAGCACATTGTAGAGATGGTCCTGTGCAGGCTGGCCCCAGAGGATGTCGCCGGTGAGTACCACTAAGTCAGGGCGCTCATGCTGCAGCACGCTGTCGACAACGCTTAGGGCCACCTTTGACTGAGGCGAGCCATTGTAGTGGACATCAGTGAACTGCACAATTTTGAACTCTCCGTTCGGGCGGAAGCGCAGGCTCTGGGCCACAAGCGAGAGAGGCAGGAGGAATAATAGGATAAGGGATAACTGTCTCATATTTGCTATACTGAGAGCCACCCTCTGTCTCTTTGTGAGGCGAGAGGGTGGCTGTGGTGAATTAGAGTTGGTTCAGCAGGTCGTTGCAGAGCGTGTAGCCTTTAATCATCATGCGGGGAATGTGGAACGGACCCTTGAAGAGGTTGCCTTTGGCAGGCTGGGCCACCGTGCCGTCGCGGTGCAGGTAACCGTACCATTCGCCGTACTCGTTGTCGGGGAAGTGGGCGTAGGTCCATTCGCTGATTTGGCGGTGGCGGTAGAGGTACTCCTCGTCACCCGTGCCGAGGTAGGCGTAGAGTGAGGCGATGATAGCCTCGCATTGCGGCCACCAGAACTTCATGTCCTGCGAGTAGTCCTGTGGAGGCAGGTTGCGGCAGTCGCGGAAATTGATGATTCCCCCATACTGCTTGTCCCAGCCCCAGTCCCACGACCAGTCGAAGATGGTGAGAGCCGTCTTGAGCAGCTCTTTGTCCCAGTTGCGGTAGCGCGCTTCCTCCATGAGAAACCAGGAAGTCTCGATGCAATGGCCGGGATTGATGGTGCGCGTGAGGTTGGTGTCAATGAATTCGCCGTTGGGACCCACGGTCTCAAGCAGTGCCTTGAACTCCGGATGGATGAAGTAGCGGCGCAGCTTGTCGATGCTCTCGTCAATCTGCTGCGTGAGCGTGGGGTCGTCAATGACGGCACGGATGCGCGAGCCCACATTGATGAGAATCATCACGATACTGTGGCTCTGCAGTTCGACGCCCGCCTCGAATTTCGGCTCCAGGAAGCCCGGGGTGGCCATGAAGCGCTGGGTGTCCTCAAACACCTTGAGGGCTCGGTGAGCGTAGCTCATGTCGCCCGTGGCGATGGCATATTCTGAGAGGGCAATGGCGGCAAAGGTCTCGCTGAACACGTAGCGGCGCTTGCGCAGGGGACGCCCGTCCTCAGTCACCGAGAAGTACATGTGGCCGTCGGCATCGAAGCAGTAGTGTTCAAAGAAGTCGATGGTGCTCTTGGCAGCGTCGAGCCATTCCTGGTGCTTCTCCACGTTGTTATAGGCAAAGGCACACACGAAGGCAAAGCGGCCCTGGAACCATACGCTTTTAGTGGTGTCCATGAGCGAGCCGTCGCGGTTGAGGCAGGTGTAGACGCCTCCATGCTTGCGGTCCCAGCCATGCTCCATCCAGAAGGGCATGATGCGGGTGGTCAGGTCGTGCTTGTAGGTCTCGGCCCAGTGACTCAGATATTCTTTCTTGTCGATCATTGTTATGTGATGTTGATTGTTTCCAAGTGTTTGCCCCTGTTCTGCGTCCGGACAGCCGGTCTGAGTGGCAGGGAGCCTATGTGGGGGGAGTGAGGGTGGCGGTTTTAATAGTTACCGGGTATTACCGTTGCAAATATAAGCTTATTCTCGCTAACAAGCAAAATAATTGGCCTAATATTTCAGAGATTACCAAATAATTAGTAAATTGCGCTCGGTTTCCGCAATGTCGGGCGTTAAGTCCGTGCACGGGAGGTGGTGGCTCCGGCATCCTGCCAGACGTCTATTGGGGGCCACTGCTATACCTTATATAATATATATGTCATGACAGCATCATTAAAACCTTAACGATATGACAAACCGCAGAAATTTCCTAAAGGAGGCACTCTTCACGGGTGCCGCAGCCCTGGCCGCTCCCTTCATGGCCAAAGCCGAGCATACCGCGCGCCCGTCAGCCGGCGCTGACGCCACTGCCCTGTCGGGTGGACAGCTCATCGTGCCCAAGGCCAATGCACTGCCCATCACGGGCACATTCCTCGACGAGATATCTCACGACATACCGCATCAGAACTGGGGCGTGAAGGAGTGGGATGCCGACTTCCGTTACATGAAGGCCATCGGCATCGACACCGTCATCGTCATCCGTTCGGGCTATCGCAAGTTCATCACCTACCCCTCGCCCTACCTGATGAAGAAGCATGGCTGCTATATGCCCTCGGTCGACCTCATTGAGATGTTCCTTTCGCTGGCCGACAAGTACGGCATGAAGTTCTACTTCGGGCTCTATGATTCCGGTCACTATTGGGATACCGGCGACATGTCGTGGGAGATGGACGACAATAAGTATGTCATTGAGGAGGTGTGGCAGCGCTACGGCCACCATAAGAGTTTCTACGGCTGGTACATCAGCACCGAAATCAGCCGTGGCACGAAGTGGGCCATACCCGCCTTCCACGCCATGGGCAAGCAGTGCAAGGAGGTGTCGGGTGCCGACAAGCCTGTGTTCATCTCACCGTGGATTGACGGCAAGAAGGCGGTCAGCGCTGCTTCCGACCATCTGACCAAGGCCGAGAGCGTGACGGTGGAGGAGCACGAGAAGGAATGGAACGAGATTTTCGATGGCATCCACGACGTCGTCGACTGCTGTGCCTTCCAGGACGGACACATCGACTACGACGAGCTCGATGCCTTCTTCTCGGTCAACAAGAAACTCGCCGACCGCTACGGCATGCAGTGCTGGACCAATGCCGAGACCTTCGACCGCGACATGCCCATCCGCTTCCTGCCCATCAAGTTCGACAAGCTGCGTCTGAAGCTTGAGGCGGCCAGGCGCTGCCACTACGACAAGGCCATCACCTTCGAGTTCTCCCATTTCCTCAGTCCGCAGTCGGCTTATGTGCAGGCGCATCATCTCTACGACCGCTATAAGGAGTACTTCAATCTGAGGTAGGCCCCGCGAGGCCTGCTTGTGAAGCAACTAAAACCTGAAGACAATGAAAACCGTAAACTTAGGCTATGTGTTCTTCCTGGCCCTGGTGGCAGCCCTGGGAGGGCTGCTCTTCGGCTACGACACGGCCGTCATCTCGGGTACCATCGACGCGGTGGTGGCCCAGTTCCATCTCGACGTCATGCAGCAGGGCTGGTATGTGGGCAGTGCCCTCGTGGGCTCTATTGGGGGTGTGGCCGTGGCTGGTATTCTGAGCGACCGTCTGGGACGCCGTCCCACGTTGTGCCTTTCGGCGGTGCTCTTTACGCTGTCGGCCCTCTTCTGTGCTATGGCTCCGGACTTCAGTCTGCTGGTGGGTGCCCGCATCCTGGGCGGCATCGGCATTGGCGTAGTGTCGGTGGTGGCACCCGTCTACATCTCCGAGATATCGGTCACGCGCTATCGGGGTGCCCTGGTATCACTCTATCAGCTGGCCATCACCGTGGGGTTCCTGGCTGCTTATGTGGTGAACTATCTGCTGCTCCACTATTCGCATACAGCCCATTTTAGCCAGTCCGGACTGCAGCTCGTGTTTGCCGACGAGGCGTGGCGCGGCATGTTGGGCATGGAACTGGTGCCCGCCCTGCTGTTCTTCTGCGTGCTCTTTGCCATCCCCGAGAGTCCGCGCTGGCTCATCCTCCGTAGGCGCGACGACTGTGCCGCCAAGGTGCTGAGCCGCATCTATCCGCGTGGAGCTGACGTGATGAGGCAGATGGAGGATACGCGGTCGACACTCGCCGGAGCCGACAAGTCGGAATGGCGGCAGCTGCTGGAGCCCGGCATCCTCAAGGCCGTGCTCATCGGTGTGAGCATCGCCCTGCTCGGACAGTTCATGGGCGTCAATGCCGTGCTCTATTATGGACCGTCCATCTTCCGCGATGCCGGCATGCCCGACCCGCTCTTCTGTCAGGTGCTGGTAGGGGTGGTCAACATGCTCACCACGGTGTTGGCGCTGTTCATCATCGACAGGGTGGGGCGCCATAAGCTCATCTACTACGGAGTGTCGGGCATGATAGTGAGTCTCATCATGATAGCGCTCTACTTTGCCTTCCATGCGTCATGGGGCCTTGGTGTGGGCTTCCTGCTCACGTTCTTCCTCCTCTATGTGTTCTGCTGTGCGGTGAGCATCAGTGCGGTGGTGTTTGTGCTGCTTTCCGAGATGTATCCCAACAGCGTGCGCGGACTGGCCATGTCGATAGCAGGTTTCGCACTCTGGATAGGCACCTATCTCATCGGACAGCTCACCCCCTGGATGCTGGCCACGCTCACGCCCGCAGGCACCTTCCTGCTCTTTTCTGTCATGTGTGTGCCCTATCTGCTCATCATGTGGCGCTGTGTGCCTGAGACGGCCGGAATGTCGCTCGAGGACATCGAACGCTACTGGAAGCGGCAGGGGCGGACGGTCTGACGGCAGAGCCGCCGGATGTTCAGTGTGCCCCACCGTACCACTCCTTGATGGTGAGGTAGTGGCGTGCGAACTCCTCGGCCTGGTCGGGACGGGTGTCCTTGATGTAGCGGGCGGGGATGCCTCCCCATATCTGATGGGGTGGAATCACAGTACCTCCAGTCACCACGGCTCCGGCTGCCACGATGCTGCCAGCACCTACCATGGCCCCGTCGAGCACCACGGCGTTCATGCCGATGAGGGCTCCGTCGCCCACGGTGGCGGCATGCACGATGGCTCCGTGGCCCAAGCTCACGTCGCTGCCTAATAGGGTGGGCAGCCCGGCCGTTTGGTGGATGCAGGCCAAGTCCTGCACGTTGCAGCGATCGCCCATCACCACCCTGTCGACGTCGGCGCGCACCACAGCTCCGAACCACACGCTGCAGTCGTTGCCCATCACGATGTCGCCTGCCAGCGTGGCGTTGTCGGCCACGAAGCAGCCGCGGCCTTTGCGGGGCCGCTTTCCGTTAACTTCAATCTCCATCGTGTTCCCGTTACAGCTCTTCCACTATCGTTGCCAGGTCCTTGCGCTTCTTCTCCGGATGCGGACAGTCGGGGGCAATGTGGCCGATGGGCACGATAGCCACGGCCTCGTAGCCCTGACGTGGGAAGAGGCGGGCTACAGCCTCCACATCGTAGTTGCACACCCAGCAGGAGCCCAGACCGCGCTCGGCGGCAGCCAGGCAGAGGTGCTCCACGGCGATGCCGAGGTCGATGTCAGCATGATTTTTGCCGTCGTCGGCGCGCATCCAGGCTTCGTCATCGGCTTTCAGGCAGAGCACGTAGAGGGGTGCAGAGGCAAACCAGGGCCGGTCGTAGCATTGGCGGATGCGTTCCTTGCACTCGTCGGAGCTGATAATCAGAAAATGCCAGGGCTGACGGTTGCAGGCCGACGGGGCCAGGCGCACACAGTCCATGATGTAGCGGATGTCGGCCGGACTGACCGGCTCGGCGGTGAACTTCCTTACGGAGAATCGTGTTTGTGTTAGTTCCTTGAATGTCATAATGCTTGATGTCTTGTCGGTGGCAAAGGTAGTGCTTTCCCGCGACATGGCGGGACCTTAGCCCAATTATTTTGGTTGTGACAAAGGAAACCCTGGAACAGGCTATCGGAATTTCCCCGAGGGAAGAGAAAGAAAATCATGCGCAGGCTCTACGCTCCGAATGGAGCTATGGTGGCAAGCATGCACATAACCATTTTCCTTCACCAGTGTCTTCACGCCTCAACCAACTAAGAATACTTCTAAAGAGCCACTTCGTCGGAGCGTTGCTCCCTGCATAGTCTGTAATGCCGGGGGAGCCGATGCGCCTGTTAGGCGCCACACGGCAGTCACCGCGGCAGGTCAACAGCCGGAATTATGTGTTTCAACCACCGGTTGCAATCGTTTTTGGCTCATTTGCCGAATGTTTATGTATCTTGACGTATGTCAGTTATTTGGCCCTTCGCGCAATGGCCGTGTCCGGTTGTCTTGAATATTAAATTTCAGTACATTTAATTCTTTTAACGGTTGATTTTACTTTATTTCGTAAATGTACGTTAACTTTGTAGGCGAGAATCTTAAAAAGTTGTACCAAATATTTACAGTAATCTAAAGATTATGAATATACTTAGGCTTAACCACCGTTCAGTGCTGTGTCATCCCACCTGAATACGATCGTCATCCCTCGTCATCGACGAGGCTGTAAAGGTTTACCATGCAATCAGCAAAACATTATATAATCACAAAACTAAAAACTTATGAGAAACGAACTAATTGGTTTAAGCTTAGCCGTGCTTCTTGGCGCAGCTGTGGCGGGTTGCTCCGACAACACCACGACGGCCGACATCAAGTACAGCTATGCCGACCCCGGCAAGGCAGTCACCTTTGCCGACTTCACTCCAAAGACCGGTTCTGCAGCTACGCGCCTCTACATCACGGGCAGCAACTTCGGCACCGATCCCGAGAAGATACATGTTACGGTGGGAGGAGTGCCCGCCGCAGTGATTGGCAGTGACGGACAGCGCATCTACTCCGTTGTTCAGAAGCGCTCCTACGATGGCACTGTCAACGTGAAGGTGCAGGACGCCAAGGGCGACACCATTCAGAACTTCACCTTCGACAGTCTCTTCCAGTATAAGCCCCGCACGGTGGTCGGTACGCTCTTCCGCAATGTCGACGAGAAGGGCAACGCAGGCTTCCAGGAGGGTGACTACAGCAAGGCTTCGCTCGCTGCTTCCGACTGTCTGCTCTTCGACCCCAAATACAAGGAAGGCAGTGGTGAGGACCGTCTACTCTTCTCTTCGAACTATTATGATGGCATTTATCAGATTAACCTGACCCAGAAGAATGTCAAGCGCCTCTTCGACCGCTCGCAATACAAGTGCCTGCAGTCGTTCACCTTCACTGCCGACGGCGACACAATGCTGCTGCCCGACGACAACGGTCATGGCTCCGATTACACCGCTCCGAATTTGTATTATGCCCTGCGCTCGGAAGGTTTCCGCAAGGTGCGTCCTTACAGCTACGCCCAGTGCACCTATGCCGTGGTGTCGATGAAGAACGGTGATAAGTTCTATGGTTCCTGGGAGCAGGCCACCATCTACCGCCAGGGTAGCAGCAAGGGCACCATCCCCTTCGTCGACGACCCGAAGTCAGGGCAGACCAAGATGTTCTCGCTCTCGCAGGTGACCAGCATCTGGAACGGTCATACGCGAATGATAAAGCATCCCGACGAAAAGTATGTCTACCTGTGGGTGGTGCAGAACGGCTGTATCTTCCGTGCCGACTATGATGCAGAGAAGCATCTCCTCAAGACGCCTGTGCTCGTTTGCGGCAGCCCCGACCAGTCGGGCTTCAAGGAGGGCGTGGGCGGCAATGCCCGCATCAGCAATCCCTGGGCAGGCTGCTTCGTGCTCAATCCTGACTATGTGAAGCATCCCCGTCCCGATGGCGACAAATATGACTTCGTCTTCACTGGCTGCAGCAGCAACGACTGTATTTGGAAGGTCACTCCCGACGGCGTGTGCAAGCTTATGGCCGGTCGCAGCAACCCCAACGCCGACGGTAAGACCTATGGCTATGTGGACGGTGATCCGCTCAAGGAGGCACGATTTGAGCAGCCTAAGGGTATCACCTACGACGAGACAGACGACATGATTTATGTGGGCGACTATAAGAGTCATGCCATCCGCTATATCACTACCGAATAAAGAATCCGACATCATGAAAAGATATATCCTGCTATTCCTGCTCATGGCCGTATCGCTATGCACGGCCCTGGCGCAGAACGAGAATGTTAATATAGTGGAGGTGACGGGAACCGTGACCGATGTGAAGGACGAGCCCCTGGTGGGCGTCACCGTGTCGGTGCGCGACAAGGTGGGCTACAATGCCATCACCGATGTCAACGGTCATTTCAAGCTCAAGGCACCCCAGTATTCCTACCTCATCTTCAGTTACATCGGCATGGAGACCAAGACCGTGCTGCTGAAGAACCAGAAAGTCATCAACGTGAAGCTGGAAGAACTCAAGGAGAATGTGGTCGATGAGGTGGTGGTCACCGGTACCGGTGTGCAGAAGAAGATTACCCTTTCGGGAGCTGTCACCACGGTGAACCCCGAAGAGCTGCGCACTCCTACGGGTAGTCTCTCCAACTCCTTCGCCGGTGTAGTGCCGGGCGTCTTTGCCCGTCAGGTCACCGGTCAGCCGGGTAAGAACGTGTCAGAGTTCTGGATTCGCGGTGTCTCCACTTTTGGAGCCGGTGCCAGTGCTCTCGTGCTCGTGGATGGTTTCGAGCGTAACCTTGATGACATCGCTCCCGAGGACATTGAGAGCTTCACCGTGCTGAAGGATGCCTCGGCTACGGCTATCTACGGTTCGCGTGGTGCCAACGGCGTGCTGCTCATCAACACCAAGCACGGAAAGATAGGTAAGACGCATGTCAACGTGAAAGGCGAGTACTCATGGAACACCCGTACAAAGACGCCTGAGTTCGTCGACGGTCTCACCTATGCCAAGATGAAGAATGAGGCCTTTGCCACACGCAGCAAGCAGGTGCCCTATTCGGCCTCAGACCTCTATCTGCTGGAGCATCAGCTCGACCCCGAAATCTTCCCGAATACCGACTGGATGAAGCTGCTCCTGCGCAAGGGCGCACCCAGCTATCGCGGTTTCGTCGACTTCAGCGGTGGTGGCGATATGGCCCGCTACTTCGTCTCTGTGAGCTACGTCAACGAGGGCGGTATGTACAAGGTCGACAAGGCCATGAAGGACTACGACACCAACGCCAACTACCACCGGTTCAACTACCGTATGAACGTGGACATGAACCTCACGAAGACCACGCTGCTCAAGGTGGGTGTGTCAGGCTCACTGGAGAAGCAGAACGAGCCGGGTATGTCGAATAACGATATCTGGTACTCCATCATGGGTACCAACCCCATCACCACTCCTGTGAGATATAAGAACGGCCGCTGGGGCGCCTATGGTACCGGTCACGAGACTAACCCCTACGTGATGATTACCCAGACGGGATACAACGAGATTTGGAAGAACACTGTGCAGACCACGGCCAACTTGGAACAGAACCTTGATTTCGTTACCAAGGGGCTGAAGTTCTACGGACGGTTCGGCTTCGACGTCTACTCCAACAACAGCAACCGGCGCATCAAATGGCCTGAGCAGTGGAAGACTGAGCGTCTGCGCTCAGCTACGGGTGAGCTTATCTGGACCAAGGTGTCCGATCAGAGTCTGCTGCAAAGCAATCCTACCAGCAGCACTACCCGCAAGGAGTTCATCGAGCTCCAGATGGATTACGACCGTACCTTCGGCGGCCATCAGGTGGGCGGCGTGCTGAAGTACTCTCAGGACCAGACTACTGACTCCTGGATTAACTACCGCCATCAGGGCTTGGCCGGCCGCTTCACCTATGGCTACAAGTACCGCTACTATATGGACTTCAACTTCGGTTACAACGGCTCTGAGAACTTTGCCAAGGGGCACCGCTTCGGCTTCTTCCCTGCCATTTCAGGAGCCTGGAACCTCGGTGAGGAGCCCTTCGTGAAGAAGAATCTGCCTTGGGTCAACATGTTCAAGATTCGCTATTCCTACGGACGCGTGGGTAACGACAATTTGGGCGACAACCGTTTCCCCTTCCGTGCTACCTATGGTGTCTATGATGCAGATGACTATATGTATGGTGACATTGGCCAGAGCCTCTTCTACTACAAGGGTCTTTCCTGGACGAAGCTGGCCACGACGGGTGTCACCTGGGAGGTGGCCAAGAAGCATGACCTCGGTATCGACATGTATCTCTTCAACAATGAGTTCAGTGCCACCATCGACTATTTCAACGAGAAGCGCACCGGCATCTATATGTCGCGCAGCTTTATCGCTCCCTCCATTGGTCTGAACAATAAGGTGCCCAGTGCCAATGTGGGTGCCGTCAAGAGCTACGGTGTGGATGGCAACTTCTCCGTGCATCATAAGTTCTCGCAGGTGGACGTCACTCTGCGCGGCAATTTCACACTGAGCCGTAACAAGGTGCTTGAGTATGATGAGGCTTACAGTCACTATCCCTACAGCCGCAACAGTGGCTTCCGTGTGGGGCAGGCCCGTGGCCTGGTGGCTCTTGGACTCTTCAAGGACTACGACGAAATCCGCAACAGTCCCGACCAGACATCTTTGGGCTCGAAGGAAGACATCGCTCCCGGTGACATCAAGTATAAAGATGTCAACGGTGATGGCAAGATTGACAACAACGATGTCGTGCCCATCGGAGCCACGGTGAAGCCCAACCTCATCTACGGTTTCGGTACCTCGGTGCGGTGGAAGGGCTTGGACTTCAACGTGCTCTTCCAGGGCGCCGGCAAGAGCTCCTTCTTCATCAATGGCTATACCGTCTATCCCTTCACGGCTGGCGCATGGGGTAACATTCTCAAGGATGTGGTAGGCAACTACTGGAGCCTCGGCACCAACGAGAATCCCAATGCCAAATATCCGCGTCTGAGCTATGGCGGCAACGGCAACAACTACCGTGCCTCTACCTACTGGCTGCGCGACGGCAAGTATATCCGACTGAAGAACCTGGAGGTGGGCTACACGCTGCCCAAGCGATGGACTACAGTGATGCACATCAACAGTGCCCGTTTCTACTTCATGGGCACCAACCTGCTGACATTCGCTCCCTTCAAGCTTTGGGATCCTGAACTCGGCAGCTCCACCGGTCAGGAGTATCCTCTCTCGCGTACGTTCACCTTCGGACTCACCGTGAGCATCTAAATTCAACCGAAGTTAATCTATAAAGCAATAGAACAATGAAAATACTGAAGAATATCTTCGCCGTCGCCGTAGCGGCAGGAGTGGGACTGGCCTCCACCTCGTGCTCCGACTACCTCGACACACAGAAATACTTCAAGGATGAGCAGTCGCTGGAGAAGATCTTCAACGACAAGGAATTCACCATGCAGTTCCTCACCTTTGCCTACAGCCGCCTGCAGGGCGACAACATTGAAATCGGCCACTCCAATCTCTGCCCCACCAACTTCTGCGACGACATGACGTTCAACGAGGGTAATAACGGTGACCGCTACCGCAAGTTCAAGCTTGGTGAGATTGGCTATGGCTACTCCTACCAAGACTACTACAAGAACTGCTGGGACTGGTCGTACACCGGCATTCGCCAAGCTTCCATCTTCATCAACAACGTGCACTCCACAGAGCTCATCAATGAGGAAGAGGCTACCGACCTCAAGGGACAAGCCCGCTTCCTGAGAGCCTACTTCTACTGGATGCTCTTCCGCAAGTACGGTCCAGTGCCCTTGCTGCCTGTTGATGGTGCCGACTATACCCGGAGCTACGACGAGCTGAGCTATCCGCGCGCTACTACCGACTCGCTGGTGAACTTCGTGGCCTCGGAGATGGCTCAGGCTGCCCGCGAGCTGCCTGACCGCCGCGACAACCTCAATATCACCCGTCCCACCAAGCGGGCTGCATTGGCTGTGCGTGCCAAGATTCTCACCTATGCAGCCTCGCCTCTCTACAACGGCAACACCGAGTTTGCTGACTTCACCGACAAGCAGGGGCATCAGCTCATTCCGCAGACCTACGACAACCGTAAGTGGGCAGTGGCTGCTGCTGCCTGCCGCGACCTCATTGAGTATGCCGACCGCACCGGACTCGTGGGCCTCCACACCGTCTCCATCAAGAAAACGGGAGGTGACGAGTCTTATCCCAAGACGGTGGTTCCGCCCTACAATGCCAAGTACTCCGACAAACCTTTCCCCGAAGGATGGGCTGACATCGACCCCTTTGAGTCCTACCGCTCAGAATTCAACGGTGAACTCTATGCCGTGGAGAACAACGAGCTGCTCTTTACTCGTGGCAAGAATATGGACGACAAGGATTTGAAAACTGAATACGGTGTGCCCAACCTGGTGCTCCATCAGCTGCCTGTGAGCCTTGGCGGATGGAATATCCACGGAATGACCTGGAAGCAGATGGCTGCCTACGACATGGCCGACGGAACGGCTTTCGACTACACCAAGGTGAAGGAGAAGTATGGCAATGCCAATGTCTATACCACTAAGAATAATGGCAATCTGCATCCCTACGACCACGTCTCGAACAATGGTGTGTGGATGGGCTTTGCCAACCGTGAGCCCCGCTTCTATGCCAGCTGCGCCTACAGCGGCTATGTGTGGAACAACGCCAACTGTACGGAGAATGCTTACCGTAATCTGCAGGTGTTCTACTATCGCGGTACTGACAACGGCCGGTCCAACGGCTCCGAGCGCTGGGTGAACACCGGTATCGGTGTAGCCAAGTTTGTACATCCGCGCGATGGAAGCCGCGGTACGAACTCAAGCATCATCCCGAAGGTGGAGCCTACACTCCGCTATGCCGACATCCTCCTGCTCTATGCTGAGGCGCTGAACAATGTGGAAGGCAGCTACGACATTCCTTCCTACGACGGACAGACCACCTATACCATCACCCGAGACGTGGAGGAGATGCGCCGTGGCGTCAAGCCCGTGAGAATGCGCGCCGGTGTGCCCGACTATGAGGACGACGTGTATGCCGACAAGGACAAGTTCTTCAAGGCCATCGTCCACGAGCGTCAGCTGGAGCTCTTCGGCGAGAACAACCGCTACTACGACGTGCGTCGCTGGAAGATTGCTCCCGAGGTGGAGTCGGCTCAGATTTACGGCTGCAACACCCTGATGACCGAGCAGCAGCGTGACCTCTTCTATCAGCCTGTGCGTGTGCCGAAGCTGCAGACTTCCTTCTCGCGCCGTCAGTACTTCTGGCCCATCAGCTATGAGGAGCTGAAGCGCAACAAGAACATGACGCAGGCTCCCGGATGGCTCGACTACGATTAACCCACAGTATAACAGAAACATAATTGACTGACAATATGAAAAAGATAACCTATCTGGCCTTGGCCTTGCTCACCTGCCTGGGCTTCACCTCCTGCAACGATGAATGGAGCGACGAGCTCTATGAGCAGATGGTGTCATTCAAGTCGCAGGTCGGCTCCAATGGTGTCTACGATGTCTATATGCGTTACCATGCCGACGGCTCGGCCCGCTATGAGCTGCCTGTCATCGTGAGTGGCTCGAAGCAGAACAGCCATGACATCACGGTGAACATCGGGGTGGACAACGATACGCTGGCTATATTGAATAAGGTGAAGTTCGCCGTCAACCGCGAGGACCTCTGGTATAAGCAGTTGCCCGAACAGTATTACAACCTCGACACCACGACCTGCACCATTCCCGCTGGCAAGGATGTGGCGCTCTTCCCCGTGAAGTTCAACCTGGAGGGCATCGACCTCAGCGATGAGTGGGTGTTGCCGCTCACCATTGAGCCATCGTCCAACTACAAGCTCAACACGCGTAAGGGCTGGTACAAGGCGCTGATGCACGTGAAGCTCTTCAATGACTTCTCGGGTACTTACAGCACGAACACCCTCAACACCTACATCGACGACGGCCAGGAGAAGGACCCTGCCACGGAGAGTTCGCGTGAGGCCAAGGTCATCAACGACAGCACCATCTTCATGTATGCCGGTACCATCTGGAATGAGGATGTCAACCGCAAGGTTTACGAAGTGGCCATCCAGATTCTGCCGGGCAGCGTGAACGAGGATGGGGCCATCACAGGTCCCGTGAAGGTGTGGCTCCGCCATCCCAATGCCAAGGTCAACTTCCAGGTGACGGGTTCCTGCTCTTATTACTACAAGGCTCAGCCCCACGAGACCAAGCCTAATATTGAGCGCCGTCAGATGACCATCTATCTGGACTATAAGTTCACGGACTACACGACCGACCCTGCCAACCCTCTGCGCTATCACGTGAAGGGTAACATGAGCATGGAGCGTCTGTACAACCTGCTCATACCGGATACCGACCAGGCTATCCTCTGGTAAGTCTCTGCTGCTATCCCTGCTTTCACACTGTGGGAGCAAGCGATAGAGAAACGCCTCAGCCCCCGGAATTGCTTCGTTGCAGTTCCGGGGGCTGTCGTTGTGTTTCGGCTGTTCGTCCTCCAAAGGCACAAGGCACGAAAAAAGGCTCCTGATGGTTGCCATCAAGAGCCTTCTGAAATGCTGACTGTTGTCCTAGGCGGATTCGAACCACCACTGACAGAACCAAAACCTGTAGTGCTACCATTACACCATGGGACAATCCTAAGTGCAAAGGTAAGGAGGTTTTTTGGCATTACCAAATTTCTGCCTCAAAATCTCCTTGTTTGCCTTTAAATATCTTGTTTGAGGCCTGCCGCTACGCCTTCACCGTGATGAGGAAGTAGTTTTTCTTACCTCTTTGGACAATGAGGTACTTGCCGTCGATGAGGTCGTCGGCAGTGACAGGTCGGTCGAAGGCAGCGAGCTTCTCCTTATTGAGGCTGACACCTCCGCCCTGCACCAGTTTCCTCATCTCGCCCTTGCTGCTGAACACCTTGGCAGCGTCGCTCGTGAAGAGCTCCACGGCAGGCTGACCGAGCTGGGCTTTGTCGAGGGTGAAACGAGGCACGCCGTTGAAGACATCCAGCAGCGTCTGCTCGTCCAGATGCAGCAGATCGTCCTTGGTCGACTTGCCGAAGAGGATGTTGCTGGCTGCGATGGCCATGTCGAGGTCCTCCTGCGAGTGCACCATTGCCGTCACCTCGGCAGCAAGACGCTTCTGAAGGATGCGGCGGCCGGGATCCTGACGATGCTCGGCGATGAGGGCGTCGATGGTCTCACGGTCGAGCGATGTGAAGATGCGGATGTAGCGTTCGGCATCGTCGTCGCTCACATTGAGCCAGAACTGATAGAAGGCGTAGGGTGAGGTGCGCTTACGGTCGAGCCATACATTGCCACTCTCGGTCTTTCCGAATTTCTTGCCGTCGGACTTGGTGATGAGAGGGCAGGTGAGGCAGAAGGCGGTGGCTTCCTGACCCAGTGTGCGGCGGATGAGCTCGGTGCCGGTAGTCATGTTGCCCCACTGGTCGTTGCCACCCATCTGGAGGCGCACACCGTAGTGTTGGTACTGATAGAGGAAGTCGTAGCCCTGGATAAGCTGATAGGTGAACTCGGTGAAGGAGAGACCGTCGCGAGCCTCACCGTTGAGGCGCTTCTGCACGCTGTCCTTAGCCATCATATAGTTGACGGTGATGTGCTTGCCTACTTCGCGTGCGAAATCAAGGAAGCTGAAGTCCTTCATCCAGTCGTAGTTGTTGACCAGTTCGGCTTTGTTGGGCTCATTGCCTTCAAAGTCGAGGAATTTGCTCACTTGCTTCTTGATGCATTCCTGATTGTGATAGAGTGTGTCGGCATCGAGCAGGTTGCGCTCCTGGCTTTTGCCAGAGGGGTCGCCAATCATTCCCGTGGCACCACCGATAAGCAGGTAGGGCTTGTGTCCGCAGCGCTGGAAATGGCGAAGCATCATGATGCCACAAAGGTGACCTATATGGAGTGAGTCGGCAGTAGGGTCGGTGCCTAAGTAGGCCGACGTGAGGTTGTGCTGGAGATAGTCTTCCGTCCCCGGCATGATTTGCGCGAGCATTCCGCGCCATTTTAGCTCCTCTACGAAGTTCTTCATTGTTCTTGGGTTTTTAATATTGTTATCGGCTGGACCAGCTGATAGGGGCGCTGGTCTGTCATCGTTGTCATGTCGTTATGCTATGGCACTGGGTCGTAGCCGCTACCGCCCCAGGGATTGCAGCGCAGGATGCGCCAAATGGCCAAGGCTAAGCCTTTGAACGGACCATACTTCTGAATGGCCTGGCGGGCATATTCTGAGCATGTGGGTGTGAACCGGCAGCTGGGTGGGGTGAAAGGGCTGATGAAGTGCTGATAGAACAGGATTCCACCCAGTAGAACCCACTGAAGCGGCAGGAAGAGATAGTGCGTGAGGGTGGTGAGGTGTCTCATAGCTTCTCGCGGATGCGCTCCATGAGTCCTGCTACACGGCTGTCTACTGTGGCAGTGCTATGGAGCTTGCTGTCGAGCCAGATGAAGGCTATCGTCAGACACTGGTCGTCTCTTCCGGCAAGGAGCGTGCTGAGCTCGGCCTTGTGGAGGCGGAAGGCCTCGCGCACCTGCCGCTTCACCCGATTGCGCTTGACAGCACGCTTGAAGCATTTCTTCGGTACGCTCACCATCATCTGCAGGCTGCTTTCGCCGGCTCTCAGCTCACTGAGCCGCCATACGGCACGCAAAGGATAGGCCGACATAGAGCGGCTTCCACTCTTGTCGAAGAGTTTCTCTATGAGCGTTCTGCTGCACAGCCGCTCTTTCTTGCTCAGTGTGTGGCTGTCTGCTTCCTGCATGAGGTGTGATTACTGATTCTTCTTCAAAAAGTCCTTTAAGGCGCTGGTCATCGACGGGAACTCGGGTGTCGGGGCCTGAAGGTCGAGACGGAGATGCTCCTCGGCAATGGTCTTGGCAGTAGCCGGACCAAAGACGCCTATCTTGATGTCGCCCTGGTTGAAATCGGGGAAGTTAGCCTTGAGCGCTTTCACGCCTGTGGGGCTGAAGAAGATGAGCATGTCGTAGTCGAATGAGGCGCGCTCCTCATCGGTGAAGTCATTGCTCACCGTGCGGTACATCACGCACTCTGTATGATTCAGCTTCTTGGCATCAAGCATGTTCTTGACGTCGTCATTGTGAACGCTGCTCATGGGCACGAGATATTTCTCCTGCTTATGCTTGGCCATGAGGGGAACAAGGTCATTGATTTTGCCCGTAGTTCCAAAGAATACTTTGCGCTTGCGGTACTGTACATACTTCTGTATGTAGAGTGCTATGGTTTCGATGACGCAGAAATATTTCATGTCTTCGGGGATGGTGACACGCATCTCCTTGGCCAGTTTAAAATAATTGTCGACGGCATGGCGCGAGGTGAACACCACGGCGGTGTAGTCGAGCAGATTAATGCGCTCCTGACGGAATTCCTTTGCGGTGATTCCCTCCACCTTGAAGAACGGACGGAATACGCACTCTACATTGAATTCTTTCTCAATATCATAATAAGGCGACTTTGCGCTGGCGGGCTGCGGCTGTGATACCAAGATCTTCTTAATCATCAGTGTCCTAAAAAATTATCTTTAAATTATTCACTATTAATGTCAATACTCCCCACAATGCCATCAACGGCATTAATTCCAAGGTGCAAAAGTACAAAAATATTTGCACAATGGCGGCTTTCCTATTAAAAAAGATTGCACTGGAGCGATAAAGAGTAAGTATTTTGAATATTACGACCACTGACAAGGCATAAAATACAGCTGCCTTCATAGATAGATTGAAGTAAGCCAGGAGCATCACAAGGGGGAACAGAAGCACGCCCTCGGTGCCCATGAGGAAGAGGTAGGACTTCATCCATTGTTCGTTTTTTTTACGGTCAAAAAACACCCAGCCTACACTTTCGTAGGCTATGGCCTTGATGAGGAAGTAGGTAGCTATGACCCCGGTGAAGATGCCGATTATCTCGTACTGCTCAATGGTGAAGGTGGAGGTGACGTAAGTGCGGATGTAGAAGAAGTAGATGAGGGCGAAGAGCAGGCAGGTCTGCAGTCCCATGAACATTTGGAAGCGCAGCTCGTTGCCCGTTTCGGTGAGGTCGGCGGAGTGGCTTCGGGGACTATAGAAGAAGGCTTTCAGCTGTCGGCTGATAAAGCGCTGCGTCCGGGAGAAGGTGAGGGTGGAGAGGATGAAGCAGAAGAGCAGCAGCGAGGTGATGAGGTTGTCACTCGCTATGGTGTAGGGGATGGGGTCGCCGGCCACACCCTGCCGACCGCCGTTGAGCTCGGGGTGGAACCAGGGCTGCTTGGAGAAGAACGACTCTTTGTAGTATTGAGGCAGACTGAAATCTTTCAGACTCACGCCCGGGTCCTGTCCGGGCAGATGGAGCGTGTCGGGCTGTTGGCTCCAGTGGATTTCCTTGGGCTGGATGTGGGCGCGGATAGCGGAGTCCTGTTGGGCCGGAGTGGCATTCTTGGGCAACCATCTGAGCACCTCCCACGGCTGGAGCTCGTGGGAGGCGTGCTGGTTGTGGAGCTCTTGCTGTGCTCCCTCTGTAGTGAGGATACTGTCGTTAACTTGCTGCATCAAAGTGAGAATGCTTTCTTGATTTCGTCCACGCGGTCGAGCTTCTCCCAGGTGAAGAGCTCTACCTCAATCGTGCGCGTCTCGTGATAGCGACTCTTGAAGGTGCGCTTCACCCATTCATTCTTTCTGCCCATGTGGCCATAGGCGGCAGTGGGGAGATAGATGGGATAACGGAGCTTGAGCGTGCGCTCGATGGCTTTGGGACGGAGGTCGAAGAGCTGGCGGATGTGCCGGGCAATGTCACCGTCGCTCATGTTGACATGGCTGTGACCGTAAGTGTTGACATAGACGCTCACGGGTTCGGCCACACCGATGGCATAGGCTAACTGGACCAGCATCTCGTCGCTTACTCCGGCGGCGACCATGTTCTTGGCGATGTAGCGTGCCATGTAGGCTGCCGAACGGTCGACTTTCGACGGGTCTTTGCCCGAGAATGCTCCTCCGCCGTGAGCGCCTTTGCCGCCGTAGGTGTCGACGATTATCTTGCGTCCCGTCAGTCCTGTGTCACCGTGGGGACCGCCGATGACGAACTTTCCGGTTGGATTGACCAGATAGCGGATGTCGCCGTTGAAGAGAGCCAGCACCTTCGGCCCTAACTGCGCCTTTACGCGGGGCATGAGGATGTTAACCACGTCGTCGTGAATCTGCCGGAGCATGGCCTCGTCGTCATCGCTGCCGTCGGCTTTCTGAATGAAGGGGTCGTGCTGGGTGCTCACCACAATGGTATCGATGCGCTGAGGCTTGCCGTCGTCGCTGTATTCCACTGTGACCTGGCTCTTGGCATCCGGGCGCAGATAAGTCATCTCGCGGCCTTCTTTCCGGATGTCGGCCAGTGTGCGCATGATGAGGTGGGCCAGGTCGAGGCTCACTGGCATATAGTTTTCGGTCTCATTGGAGGCGTAGCCGAACATCATGCCCTGGTCGCCTGCACCCTGGTTGTCGGCTTCCTCGCGGTTCACTCCTCGGGCGATGTCATCGCTTTGCTCGTGGATGGCGGTCAGGATACCGCAGGAGTTGCCGTCGAACTGATAATCTGCCTTCGTATAACCGATCTTGTTGATTGTATTGCGGGCAACGGTTTGCAGGTCGATGTAGGCACTGGAGCTAACCTCACCCATGATGACTACCTGGCCTGTGGTGACAAAACTCTCAATGGCACAGTGGGCCTGACGATCGTAGGCGAGAAACTGGTCGAGGAGGGCGTCGGAAATCTGATCGGATACTTTGTCTGGATGCCCCTCGGAAACTGACTCTGATGAAAAGAGATATGACATAGAATATACAATAATACGGGCGGACGACTCTGCGACCTCGTCCTCCTACCTATTAATGATGTGATGCTTTCTGAGGGTAGACCCCGTTCAGCCTCGCAGCCACCTTGCGGAATCTGCCTGCAAAGTTAGTCATTTTCGTAATAATCGCAAAGTCTTTGACCTTAAATAATCGGTTGCATCGGAAACTTGTCCGCCCCGCTTGCACCATCTCCGGTCTGCGTCGGTAGCGTGCATAACGGTGTAATGGCAAAGTCCGACCCCTTCGGATAGCGAGTTGAGCACCGCCTCCTGAAAGAGCCCTATGGGGGATGGCGAATGGTCCAATACAGGGACGGTGTTGAGGGGTCAACACTATGGGTCATGTGGGGTGAAAGTGGCGTTCTTGAGGGGTAAAAGGCAGGGGTGCCCATATGGTAATCCTATAGTTACTATGTTTGCAAACGCTAACGCAAAGTAAGACCATTGGATACTCGCTCTCGGGGGCTGCGAGCCCCCTGCCGCGAGGCACCCCCTCGGTGTTTTTCATGGTTTTTATAAGAAAAAGTTGGTACGAAGAT
>ONMG01000103.1 GCA_900318855.1 uncultured Prevotella sp. | reverse complement strand
GCCGCACATTGCGTTGACTCCTACACGCATGTCGGTAGGAGCATTGGAAATGAAAAACTGATTGCTCTCGTTGAGATTAAACATAAAGCTGTAATTTTTCGGCAAAGGTCGGGAATTTACAGCTTATAGGAAAGACGGCCTAAAACGGATGGTTACGCTCAAAGATGCAAATGAAAATAAAAAGGGCGAGCTATACAGCCCGCTCTTTATTGACTTGACAGACAGCAACCTTGACAGAAGGTCACCTTTGTCTGTCCTAACGATACCAGGAACCGAATATTGACCGCATTATTTCTTCTGTACAGTCAGCACAGCGTTGGCACATCCTCCCGTCAGGTTGACGGTGAATACATAGGTTTCGCCAGCCTTCACCTTATTGGGTGATACAAGGTAGATGTTACCGTCGTCAAGCTTTACGCTCGTGCCGCTGACATCGTGCTCCTTGCCGTCACCAACAACGAAGAGTGCACTCGACGTGGAGATGTGATGGTCACCGGATGTACCCTTGAACTCTGTGCCCCATCCAGCCTGACCGAAGAACTTGAAGTTGACATTGGCAGGGTCGAGCTGCTTGCCGATGGTGAGCGTCACCTGGTAGACTTTCGGTGAAATCTGACTCATGCAGAGAGCATGGTCGGTGTCGGTCCACCAGCTTTGTCCCTTGATGAAACTGTAGTTGGGCTTGGCGATACCGTCGCTTCCGATAATCCATAGCGCACCGCTTCCGTCGTCGGCGAGTGTGAGCGGTTTCTTATCGTTATCGGTAGCCCAGCAAAGGAGTGCACGACGGTCGGTGCTCACATTCAGGTGATAGGTGCCGTCGACAGCATTGAAGGAGTAGGTGCCGTCGGCATTGGGCGTAAAGAAGTCGGGATCGATCCAGAACTTCGACATATAGGCCTTGAACTCGTCGGGAACAGCAAAGATGTACTTGCGTCCTTGGATGAAGGTGCCGTCGTACTCAAGCTGTGAGGCTGAGAACTGAATCTCCTGCGGAGCCTTTGAGGGGTCGTAAACGGGCGAATACTCATAGGTGAGTGTATTGAAAGTACACTCGAAGGTGCCCACCGAAGTGCCAGTGAAGGAGATGGGGCCGGTCACGCCCTGGGTGATGCCCTGTGTGCCTTGACCAAAAGTAATCTCGTTGCCATTGCTGCCCATAGCAGGTGCAATGACATAGGCCGGAACGACCGTGCTCGACGGACTGTTAACGGTGCAGCGGAACAGATAGGGATTGTCGGCATCGGGGATCATACGGTACTGGGTGGCAGCATCCACATAGAGTGTGAGGTGGTCGTAGTGTGGCCGCGTGAGTGGTATTGCAATGTCCTTCTCCGTTTTGGTGAGCTGAATGTTCTGCAGCACGAGATGAAGGGAGGCAGTACCGTCGGGGATATCCTTAAAATAAGGTATATAGAGGCGCACCTTATAAGTGCCGTTCTCTTTCGTGCGGAGCGTGACATTCTCCACTTCTTCTTCGCTATACTTAAGCGTGGCCTTCAGTGTGGAGAGCGCTATGTCGTCGGAACAGTCGACATTGACAGTGATGGAGTCGCCGAAAAGAGCTGGCTGCACGTCGCTGACAGTAATCGTGGGATTACCTCCGCCCGTGACAAGCTTGTCGTCGTCGCTGCATGCTCCGAAGACCACCGTAGCGGCGAGGCACAACGCAGTGAGTGCAGGCAAGAGGAATTTTGAGTTAATGAACTGCATAGTTGTATTCTGCTTTGAATTGAACATTGTGAGGCCGCCTTACTTCTGCCACTTCAGCGAGACTACGCTGTAGGCAGGGACACTGGCCTGGAAGTACTTGGCACCATCGCTGAGCGTCACCTTGATAGCTGCGTCGCCGGCATTGCAGAGCAAGGCTGCGTAGGTGCCATCGGGGTTGAGGAACTCAGCATGGGTGAGTGCGCTGATGGAGGTGTTGCGCTTGACACCGAGGCGCACGGCACCCGGCTCTACGACAGCAGCACTGTGACAGATGACGTAGTAGTGGCCGTTGTAATGGAGCGTGGAATAGTCAGACGAGCTGATGTCCACAGCTCCGAAACAAGTCTGGCAACCCCCGTCGAGGTTGGGCCCACGACGGTCGTCGAGCATGAGATTCCAAACGATGACGGCCCGGCTCATCTTGTTGACTGTCCCCAGTACCATGTCGTGCATCTCCTGAATGAGCGTGTTGGAGAGCATATTGCCCTTGTTCCACGTGCCGATGCTCGACTCTGAGAAGATAATCTCTTTATCGGGAGCCTTGCTGTAGATGTCGGCAAGCTCGGTGCTCGCACCGCCATAATCGTGCCATGCCGACCCCGCGACAAGTTCGGCGCCATTGAAGTTGTAGCCGAGCTGACTATAAATCTTTATGGGGTAGTCGGTCTGCGAGGAGATGCCGCTATAGTCATAGTTGTGGTCATAGAGATAGATTTTCGTCGTGATTCCGGCATCGTGGAAGGCTCCGGCCAGCACGCGCACAAAGGGAGCTTCGTCCTCCCAGGGCATGTAGAGAGAGGCGCAGTTGCCCTTGTTGAGCGGCTCATTCTGAGGAGTGACGGCGTAGATATTGATGCCTTGCTCCTTCATGGCTTGGATAAACTTGACAAAATACTGGGCGTAGACTGAGCGGCGGATGGGACGCAGCCGACCTCCGGTCCAGCTATTGTAGGAACCAGAGAGCGTCTCAGAGGTCTTCATCCAGCGCGGACATGTCCAGGGAGAGGCGATGATTTTCACATCGGGATTGACGGACAGAATCTCTTTGAGCACCGGGATGACATATTCGATTTCGTCGCTCTGCAAGGCAAAGTGCTCGATGCCCTCTTCGTCGCAAAGGGTGTAGACGCGACTTGAGAAATCGCTGCATCCGATGGAGATGCGAAGATAGCTCACTCCGTAGCCCTCGGTGGGAGGGAAAGTGCGCTTGAGGAAAGCTTCGCGCTGACCCTTGCTCATGTGCAACAGATTGTAGGCCGACGAATAGGTGAGGGCAAAGCCAAAGCCATCCATGGTCTGATAGGTTGTGCCGGGGTCAATCTCAATCGTGGTCGGAGCCATATTGCTACCGGTAAGGGTAGGCACAGAGCCACGGTAGAGCGTGTTGACGCTGTCGGCAGTAGTGGTGAGCACAACGGCTTCGCCCGTGGCAGGCGTGAGATTGACGACACTGTCGGTCACGGTAGCCTGGGAATGCACCTCGAAGCCGCTGTCGACGGCACAACCTGTGAGAAGCAGCGTGGTGAATATAAGATAAGATGCTTTCATTGTGTCTGAATGTTGTTTGTAGGTTTAATAACCTGGGTTCTGAATGAGGTTGTCGTTCTCATCGATGGCTGTTTGCGGGATGGGCATGAGGTAGCTGTTGGCCGTATAGGCGCGAGCCAAGGGCAGGTGACCACTGTCGCGGGAGGGCAGTGAATTCATCACCTCTTGCACTTTCCCGGCACGGCAGAGGTCGTACCAGCGCTCACCTTCGCAAGCTAATTCCAGTCGGCGCTCGTGGAGCACGGCATCCTCCATGGCCTGCTTAGAGGCTGTGGCTGCTGACGTGAGGTCGTGAAGCTTGGCGCGCTCACGAATCATGTTGACCAGTTGAGCCGCCTTCTGCAAATCTCCCTTGTGGGCATAAGCCTCAGCCTCAAGCAGAATGATGTCAGCAAGACGTATCACATACTCATTGTTGTAGCCGGAACGCAGTTTGTACATGAAGGCATAGTGCGACGAGGGGTAGTAGTTGCTCCAGTTGCAAGAATAGTAGACCACAGTCTGATTAAGACGTGTGGTGTCGCCCTCTTCGGTGAAGGCTTTGATGAGGTCGCGCGAGGGAGTCACCCATTTGGCCCACGTGAAGCCGTAGTCCCAGTTCTCAAGACACCGGCCGTACATCCAGCTCTCCCAATTGCCGGAACCGGGCGACCAGTGAACCTCCAGGATGCCTTCCGAGGTGTTGCGTTTCACGCAATCCTGGGTAGCGGCATTGAAGCCCCAAAGCGTGGAGAAGTCGGGTTCTAAGGCCAGGCCGTTGGCAGCGCGCACCTTCTCGGCGTAGTCGATGACCTTATCGTAATCCTGCAAGGTGCGCTCAGCATAGACCTTGCAGAGCAGCGACTGTGCCACAGTCTTGGTCAGGAGGGTGCGGTCGGAGCTATCGAAATCGGGGGCGTTCTTTTCGGCATCCTCCAAGTCCTTGATGATTTGCTGACAGCACTGTTCTGGGGTTGAACGTGGTGGGAAGTAGGTCGGGTAGACCTCTTCGATGTTCTTTGATGTGATGGTTCGGGCCACATCGGTGATGACGGGGAATGAGCCCCACATGCGGGCCATACGGAACATGAGCAGTGCGCGGAATATCTCGCCCTGTCCTTTCATGGTACGGTATTCGGTGTCGCTGAGCTGTCCGTTTTTATAGAGTGGCTCTATACCGTTGATGAGCACATTCACCTTGGCGATGTCCTCCAAGTAACGGCTCCAGTCACGGCTCAGCGTGCCCGTAGCGGCATCGAGGGCATTGGTCTCCAAAGGAATGGTTTCTTGACCTGTGGTACCAGCATAGGCATTGTCGGCATGGGCGTCGCCGAGCAGTACGTAGTCGAGATGCATGTGTTCCTGACGATTGCGCAGAAGCTGATAGATAGCTTTCAGCTGGCTCTCGGCAGCAGCCTTGTCCTTCAGCACAGCCGTGGTAGTATCCGTTTGGCTACCTTCGGTAATCTCAGAGGGACTGGATATTGGGTCGCGGTCGAGAGAGCAAGAGGCGAGTGTCAGGAGAGCGGCGGCAGCCAAGGCTTTCAACGCCGCAAGTTGATGATTGTACTTTATGTGTTGCATAAGTCGATGCTTTTGGAGTATTCAAATGATTAGAACTCCACCTTCAGTCCCATCACGAAGGAACGGCAGAGGGGGTAGGTACCCCAGTCGATACCCTGAACCGAACCGCTGTTGCCCGCCTCGTTGACCTCAGGGTCACGACCCTTGTAGTTGGTCCAAGTGATAAGATTGGTGAATGACACATACGGCATGAGTTTCTGCAGGTAGAGTTTTTGGCAGAGACGCTTTGGCAGGTCGTAGCTCAACGAGACATCCTTTACCCGCAGATAGGAGCCATCCTCAAGATAATAGGTGGAGTTCTGCTGGTTGAAGCCCACCTTGGGCACGTCTGTAATCTGACCGGGTATACGCCAGCGGCGCAGTACTCCGTCGCTCTGATTGTTGGAGTTGAACATACCTTCGCTTTCCATGCGGCTTACATTATAGATGTCGTTGCCGACTGAGCCTTGCAGAAGGATGCTCAGACTGAGCCCTTTCCAAGTGAAGGCATTGGTGAGGCCAAAGGTAAAGTCAGGATTCGGGTCGCCGATGTAGGTACGGTCCGAGCTCGTCACCTCGCCATCACCGTTCACGTCACGATATTTGAGGTTGCCCGTCTCGGGGTCGACACCATCGGAGATATAGCCCCAGAAGGCACCCAACGGATGCCCCGGCGCATTGCGGACCACGTACTGGTTGACATTGTCGTTGGTGCGTGCGCCCCAGTAGACAGGGGTCAGGGACAGACTTTTCAGTTGGTTGCGGTTGAAGGAGATATTGAAGTCGGTATCCCACTTCAAGGCTCCGGTGAGGTTATGACTCTTGACCGTGAACTCCATACCCTTGTTCACTATCGTTCCGCCATTGCGCGCCAGGGAGCGGGCAGCAGCAGAGCCAGCGGGCAGTGTCATGTTCATTATCAGGTCGGTAGTCTTCTTATAGTACCAGTCGGCATAGAACGTGAGTCTGTTGTCAAGGACCGTCAGGTCGAAACCGATATCGGTCTGCGTCGTAGTTTCCCACGTAAGATCAGGATTGGAAAGCGACGACTGCGAGCGTGTGGGTACAGCGTGCTCATTGCCTGCTTCCCACCACTGGATGCGGTTGAAGCTGTAGAGCGCCAAGTAAGCATAGTCACCCAATCCGCTCTGGTTTCCGGTTTGTCCCCAGCCGCCTCTAATCTTGAGGTCGTTAATCCATGGAATGTCCTTCATGAACTTCTCATTGCTTACGCGCCATGCCCCCGAGAAGGAAGGGAACCATCCCCATTTATGGCCGGGTGCCAACCGGGAACTGCCATCGGCACGGAGGTTCGCGGTGAGCATGTAGGTGGACTTCCAGTTGTATTGCAGACGACCGAAATACGACATGATGCTCCATTCGGACGCCGAGCTTCCCGTGCCGCTCCAGCTAATCTTGTTGGCAGCATTGAGGGTTCGGATGTCATCGGAGGCGTAGTCGGAGGCATTGATGTAGTTCTGACTCCACTGACTGTGAGTCCACGAACTGCCGAGCATGAGGTCGATGCCGTGCAGACCGAAGTTGCGTTTCCAGTCAAGGGTGTTGTCGAATGTCCACACTGTGCCCGTGGATCGTCCGTCGTAGCCGGTGCCGTTCTGATTGCGTCCTTCGCGCGTCTGCTTGGAGTCGAGGAAGTTAGTGGTGGTGTTCTGACTGCGGTCGAAGGTGACCGAGGAAGTGTACTTCAGCTCAGGCAACAGCGTGATGATGGCTTTGCCCGTGAGCAGAAGCTTGTTGTTCTGACTCTTTCCATTGGCTGTACGGGCAATGTTCTCCAAGGGGGAGTCGGCATTAGCTCCGTAGAAATTGTTGTAGTATTGTCCCGGCTTCTCCGGGTCCCAGATGGGCGCATAGGTCGGAGTAGCAAGGATTGACGGTATGACACCGCCGCGACTGGCCGTGGTACCGGTGATGATGCCTGTTCCCTTGTAAGTGTAATCGGAATAGGCTGCACTGGCATTGATGGTGAGCCACTTGTTGATGTCGTTGTCGATATTACCACGGACGTTATAGCGTTTAAAATTCGAGGACCGGATGACGCCGTCTTCGCCCGTATAGCCTCCTGAGAGATAGTAGCGAAGCTTGTCCGTACCATTGGTCACAGACAGCTGATAATCCTGGACATGTCCTGTGCGATAGACCTCTTTCTTCCAATCGGTTCGGTCAGTGAGTCCCTGCGGAAGCTGGAGGTTGAGGACGCCCTTCTGATTCATGTCGTTGATGAGATCGATATACTCTTCGGTGTTGAGCGGGTTCTGGTTGTCGCGCACCCCATTGAAGGTGTAATGGACGTTCAGCGACACACGAGCTACTCCGGCCTTACCCTGCTTTGTGTTGATGATGATGACACCATTGGCAGCACGTGAACCATAGATGGCTGCTGAGGATGCGTCCTTCAGTACTTGCATGTTGTCGATATCGTCGGCAGAAAGGAAGTCGATATTGTCGACAGGGACGCCGTCGACGACATAGAGCGGATTGTTGGAGCCATTCAGTGAAGTGGTACCGCGAACACGGATAGTAGGTGCCGAGCCCGGCGAGCCATTGGCCTGTGATATTTGCAAGCCTGCTGCCTTACCCTGCATGCCGGAGGCTGCGGAGACGATGGGGCGCGTATCAAGGTCGTCGGCGGAAATAGAGCTTACGGCTGTGGTGACATCAGCGCGGCGTACTGAGCCGTAGCCGATGGCGACCACTTCGCCCAACGTGTTTATCTCGGCCTTCAGGACCACTCGAGTGTCGAGTCCGGCCTTCACCTGCTGCGTCTGGAAGCCGATATAGGAAATCTCGAGACGGGCATTCTTGTCGGCCTCCAGGCTGTAGCGACCGTCAAGGTCGGTAACAGCTCCGGCCCCGCGGGCTCCCACCACGCGCACGGTAGCGCCGACGACGGGCTGCTGGTCCTGATCAAGTACCTGTCCGCTGATCTTCACTCGCTGGGCAAAGGTTGTCTGGACACAGATCAAAGCTGTGACGATCAAAAGGAGAAAGCGTCGGTGGATGTGGATAGTTTGCATATCGTTAGGGTTAAAGGAATAAATACCTTAATGTGAAAGTTGGGAGAGGCACGCACTTGAAGCGGTGTCTCTCCCGAAGATGCTTATATAGAGATGTTATTTCACGACGAACTTCTTTCCCTCGTGGATGTAGAGACCACGCACCGAAGGCTCTTTGGCAAGTCTTTTGCCGTCGATGGTGTACCAGGGAGCGCGGCTGTTGCCACCGTTTCTGAGAGCGCTGATACCAGCTGAGGTGTTGAGCTTCACGTCAATGTTGAGCACGGCTGCTGCCGGATTAGTGACATCGAGGGTGAATACGAGGGTCTTGATGGACTGCACGAGAGCCTTCTCCGCCTCGGTCATATCGGTATTGCTCTTGGCAAAGTTCACATTGCCGCCATTAAGGGTGAAGTAGGAGGCATAGTCGCCGGCAAGAGTGATGGAGGGGTCGCTATTGAATTCCGTGCCCCAGTCGGGCTGGGCGAAGAACTTGAAGTTGATGGTGTTGTCCGTGAGATCGACTTCTTTCCCTGCATTGAGCGTGAGACGGTATTTGGTGTCCGTAATCTTAGCCAGGGGAATATCATTAGTGTAGCCCGTGTACCAGTTGTGACCGTTCTTCGCATACGACGGTTTGCCGATGCCGGTGCTGCCGATAACCCAAATATTGCCCTTGCCGGTAGTCTTATCGTAAGACACAGGGAGATAGGCGTCGGTTACTTCGAACACCTTGAAGTATTTCAGCGAGAAATCGGCTAACACGGCATAATATCCCGTGACGGGCAGAAACTTGTAGCCGTCACCATCCTTCTCGAAGAAGTCGGGATCCATGTACCAGTCGGCTTCCTTGAAGGCGTCGGCATTGGCAAATACGAGGTGTTGCCCCTGTGTGAGCGTCCCCACCCAAGCATAGCCGTAGGGCGTGTTCATGAACTTCTCGCCATTGATGGTAGGCTCGAACTTCGTAGACGATTTGCTGACGGTTGTAGTCAGGGCTGCAGCCTGTACGCCCATGGTGAGGTCGAGGCTGACGGTGACGGTGTCGCCCATCGACAGATTGGCATCACTCGAGAGGAAGAGGTTGCCGTCGTCGTGGCCATTGGAGCCCGTACCCACATTGAGGATTCCCTTGGTTGTCGAGATGGCATAGTCGCTGCCTGCCGAGCCCTTGAACTCAATGCCCCAACCGGCTTGTCCAAAGAACTTGAAATCGATGGTGGAACCGAACTCCTTGCCTACAACACCTTTGATTTCGTAGGTTAGGTCGCCCACTTGAGCCATAGCAATGGCCTTATCTGTAGTCCATCCCACTTGGTTGTCGGAGACGGTAGGGAAGCCGATGCCATTACCGATACTCCAAACAGCTCCGGTACCGTCGGACTGCAATGTGGCCAGTGAGCCGTCGGCCTTCGTCGGGCGCACCTGCAAGTACTTAAGGTCGTTGTTGGCCTGGATTTGGTAAGTGCCGTTTACGGCGCGGAAGGTGTAGGTGCCATCAGCATTCTTTGTAAAGAAACTGCTGTTGACCTAGTAGTTGTCAGCACCGGTGAAAGTGTAACTTTCGCCTTGCTTCAGGTTCTGGACGCCGTCGCCCGGAGTAATAGCCGTGGCGGCATAAGTTGTTGACGAAGCCATCAGAGCCACGCCCAACATGATTTGATAAAGTACAGAGTGTTTCATAATTGTATGTATTTTCCTATTAGGTTCTAAAAACGGAGCGACACCACACTGTGGGCTGGTAGCTGCACGGTGGCTGTGGCGTGTCCGTCAGAGACACTGACCAACAGGGACTTGTCGCAGCCTGAGGCAAAGAGTACGCCGTAGGTGCCATCAGGATTGAGGAAGGCCGAGTAGCTGAGTCCCTTTGTCGCGAAACCTTTTGTGCTGATGTGGCAGGCACCGGGCTTGACTACGGCCGCAGCGTGGCTGATGATGTAGTAATGGCTGTTGAGTATCATTTCGTGATAGCCGTTGGCATTGATATTGACGGCACCGTCGCAAGTCTGACAGCCACCGTCAAGGTTGGGCCCGCGACGGTTGTCGAGCATGAGGTTCCATACGAGAACGGCGCGGCACCAGCGGTTGAGCGTACTGATGACCACCAGCTGCATGTCGTCCACAAGTCTTTTCCGCAGATTGCGTCCGTCGTTCCAAGTGCCGATGCTGGTCTCCGAGAAAATCAGTTCTTTGTCGGGCTTACCGCTATGGATACGGTCGAGTTCCTCCACCCTACCGCCATAGTTATGATAGGCGGCCCCTACGATGAGCTCGCTGCCCTCAAAGGAGAGTTTGCCAAGCGCATTGTAGACTTGCAGCGGATAGGCATCCTGAGAAGCGACACCATCGTAGTTGTAGTTATGGTCGAAGACGTAGATGAGGGTCTCTATATGTGCCTTTTTGAAGGCTTTGGCCAACTCCTCAAGAAACAGCGCCTCCTCCTTCCAGGGCATGTAGAGCGAGGCGCAGTTGTTATGATTGAGCGGCTCGTTCTGCGGGCTGACAGCATAGATGGCGATGCCCGCGCGGCGCATGGCTTCGACGAACTTGACGAAATACGCTGCGTAGGTTCGGCGGAAAGCAGGGTTGAGATGTCCGTCGGTCCAGCTTTCAAAAGGCTTCAAGGTCTTCAAATCCTTTACCTTCATCCAGCGTGGGCAGGTCCAGGGAGCTGCGATGACTTTGGTCTGCGGATTGATGGCCAATACCTCTTTTAATATAGGAATGACAAAGTTGATTTCGTCAGACTGAAGGGCAAAATGTTCCAGTCCCGGCTTATCGCAAAGAGAATATTCCGTAGACGAGAAATCGTTGCAGCCAATGGAAATGCGTACATAGCTGGCACCAAAGCCTTCGGTGGGAGAGAAAGTGCGCACGAGGAAGTCATGGCGCTCGGCCGCTGTCATGTGAAGCAGATTGTAGCAGGTGCTGTAGGTCAGGGCATAGCCGAAACCATCGATGTGCTGCTGCCTGGTATTGGGCTGCAACTGGATAAGGTTCTCTCCCGAAGCCGGTCTGCTTAGAGGAGCCGTGGAGGGCACTAAACTCAGACTGGCGTCCGCAGTCGACGTGAGTGTAAACTGCCGGCTGTGTCTTTCCTTCGCAAAAAGTGATGAGGAGAGGACGAGGGTTGTCAAGAATATAATGTAACGTAGAGTTGTAGTCATATCTCTTAGGGTTTTCGTTCTTTAGTCTGTTGCAAAAATATAGAAAAAAGGCAGAACCTTGACACGACCCTCCGACATATATAGATGGTTAAAATGCAATCTTGCTATTGTAGCTCTGACTATCAGCGTCTTACATTTCTCTTATCACTGAAAAGCATATAGAAAATTTCTTGGTTTAGGTATTGTATTCTCACGCTTTTTGTGTACTTTTGGGCCTTGAATCATTACGCTTAGTCCCACAGTTTCTCGAATGAAGAAGATTATAGGTCTTGTATTATTCTTGTCGATGCTCGTTGCGTGTAGCTCGCGTGACGACAACATGTCGGCCCTCTATCGACAAATTGACCATGCCATTGCAGACAGTTCGGCCTTAGTCGGAAAGAAGGAAGAACGAATCCATCAACTGAGAAGCCATCTCCGGCAAGCAAAAGAGCAGAGCCTTCGCTATGACATTGCCGACAGTCTTTATCGCGAATACTCAGCCTACAAAAACGACTCCGCTGTGGCCTGGGCCTTGCGTTGTTATCGGCTTGCCATGCATGTTGATGACAGCACGCAGCGGGTGAAGGCTGTACTCCATCTTGTCGACCAGTATACGAAGTCCGGTTATTTTACAGAGGCGGCGGGGTATTTCTCCAAGCTTCATCCTGAGTGCATGTCAGCCTCTCTCAGGTGCCGTTACTATGATGTCGGTGCCGACCTGTACGGCAATTTTGGCTATTCAACTGAGGATCCGGTTATGAAGAATCATTATTGGCAGCGGTCGATAGACATGCGTGATTCGGGCTACAAGGTCATGCCGCCCCGCTCCTTCATCTATTATAATAACAAGGTGCAGCAGCTCGTCAACTCCAATCATGGTCGCGAGGCCCTCCGTGTTAGCGACGAGTGGTTGAAGATGGTGCACCCCGGAACCCATGATTATGCCATTATGGCCTATTATCGCTCTGAGGCCTATCGCCGGATGGGCAATGGGAAGCGTCAGAAGGAGTGGCTTGCACGTTCGGCTGTCGCCGACCTCGACAATGCCGTGATGGACCATGCCTCGCTGTGGATGCTGGCTGGAATCATCTACCGGGAGGGCGACATCAACCGTGCCTACCGTTATATGGCTTATTCGTGGAAGTGTATCTCGTTTTTCTCCACGCACAAACGGGCTTGGGACGTAACTCCCATACTGACGGTTATCAATAACTCCTACCAGCAGAAGACCCGGTTGGCCAATAACCGGCTCATGGCCCTAGTGGTCATCACCATAATACTTTTGTCCGTGAGTGTGGCACTGCTCATCTACGTGCAGCGTAAACGCAAACAGCTGTGGACGGCACGCAATGCCCTCGACAAAACCAACCAACAGCTTCGGGCTACGAATGAACAACTGAAACGTGTGAACGTTGACCTTGAGGAGTCCGACCGGGTGAAAGACAAATACATCGGCAACTTCTTTTCGCTCTATTCGTCGAACATTGAGAAGCTTGACAGCTTCCGGGCAAAGGTAAGGCGCAAGCTCAAGGCCGGACAACGCGATGAACTGATGGTGATGACCGACCCAGACCGTATGCACGAGGAAGCACACAAAGAGATGATGGAGAACTTCGACACCATCTTCTTAAGTCTCTATCCTACCTTTATTGACGACTTCAATGCTCTGCTCAAACCTGAGTGCAAGATACGACCGGTGGGGAAATCGCGCATGAACACCACATTGCGCATCTTTGCACTCATCCGTCTCGGAATTACGGAGAGTGCACGTATTGCCGGCATCTTAGGCTATTCGCCTACCTCTATTTATAATTATCGCACGCGGGCCAAGAATATGAGTGCCGTGCCGCGTGAGGAGTTTGAGGAGCGCATTAGACGCCCCAGGCTCCCCAATGAGTAGTCGGCGACGCAGCTGCTGTCATTCTGCGAGATAAATCTTGCTGCTTTCATGTCGCACCTATCACTGTCACTCACTCTGAGCTGACGCTAGAAGCCAGGCTGCACTTAGGGGTATCTAAGAAAAAGCGTCTTTTCCTTGGATGTTCTTTTCGTTTGCACTATCTTTGTACCATAAAGTTGCGCTTCACTCGAGATGGTTTCATCGCGCAGAAGGGCGCCGGAGGTCTTCAACCAAAGATATCACAATAATGAAAGTACTGTATCGAACCTTTTTATCCTTGTTTTGTCTGTTGTCTTTTTCAATGACAGCATGGTCACAAGTTGCGGAAAACAGTCCACAATACCCTTCTTTGACCGTCAGCGAACAGCAGCTTCGGCTGAAATTGTCCGCCTGGATGAGTCTTCTTCCTGACAGCACCTCTTTCATCCGTCTTTTCATCCCCGCTACTCACGACGCAGCTACTGATGCTTTCCTCTCTTTGTCCGCTTCCCGACAAAAAGGCTTACAATGCCAGTCGGGTGATTTCGAAAGCCAGTTTGCGGCCGGTGCCCGTGGCTACGACGTCAGGGTTGGCGACGACCTTAGACTCTACCACAGCAGTGCCGCCACAGTACATACCTTTGACGAGCTGCTCGTCACCATCAACAAGCTCCTTGACAGCCATCCGACAGAAACGGTTGTGATGCTCCTCAAACGTGAGAACGGAGCCAAAGGGAAGTACACGCAATGGCTACAGGCAGTGGCGAACAGTCTGAACAAGAGGCTCGGAAAGCGACTCTTCAACGGACTCACTCCCGAGACTACACTCGGACAGTTGCGCGGCAAGGTCCTGCTCATCAGCCGCGAGAACTTCGATGCCGATCCCGCCACGAAGGGCTTGATGAAGGCTGGGGGCTTTGCTACATGGACGGACAATCCCAAACGTTCCATCGAGATTTTCACCAACTATGATTCGGCTCAGACGCCTCTTACCTTTGTCCTGCAGGATTGCTATAAGGAAATCGACTGTCACGGCAAGGCGCAGCTCGCCCAGCAGGGGATGAAGGAGAGCAGCCGGCTACTCCGTAACCGCACGGGCTCCATTCTGTACACCTCCTTAGCAGGCCGTCCGGCCGACAACGCCCGTATCATCAATCCTGAAGTACTTGCTTTCCTCCGTTCTGCTACAGCCCCGAGTTGTCATGGTCTCCTGTTCATGGATTTCCTTAACAGCAGGGATGAAAAGGCCGGCGTACAATTGGCCTTCACAATAGTAGCGCAGAATTTCAAGCTCACTCATGGAAGAATGTGACAGCCTGGGATTCGCCAGGATATTAACCCTCTGTACAGGAGCGGTCACAAGGCCGCACATATGAGTCAACCGAGCTGACACTGTCTTCCCTTTAGGCTTCATTAAGCCCTTAAAG
>ONMG01000201.1 GCA_900318855.1 uncultured Prevotella sp. | reverse complement strand
ATCAAATCCCGTATTCTCTTTGAGCAAATGCTCGGACGCGCTACGCGGCTCTGCCCTTCCATCGGAAAAACTCACTTTGAGATTTATGACCCTGTTGGAGTATATGAGACACTGGAAGACGTAACCAATATGAAGCCCGTCGTCAGCACGCCAAATACGTCTTTTGAGGATCTGCTGAATGGACTGGTTGAAGCCAAAACTGACGATGAAAAGGCTTATATTATCGACACAATCGTAGCAAAGCTTCAAAGGAAGAAATCCAATATCAGCGAAAAAGCATTGGAGCAGTTCATCCATCTGACTGGTGGTTCCGATCTGAGTGATTTCGCAAAGCGTATCAGGAGCAGCAACGTCAGGAAAAGCAAGGAAATGGCTGAAACAGTCTCCGCTCCATTGACGGAGCCGCTGGACATGGGTTCTCTTGTTGATGACATACTTGCCAACAAAGAGGCTTTCCTTGTCTTGGACAAGGATAAGTTCCATCACAAACGCAAAGTCATCATTGACGATCATCCCGATGAGTTAATCGAGCACACCCGTGGTTACGGTGAGGGGCAGAAACCGGAAGACTACATAGAGTCCTTCAAAACCTTTATCACAACACATCTTAACGAAATCGCAGCTCTTAAAACAGTTTGCACAAAGCCTGCAGAGCTTACCCGTGAAGGACTAAAAAGCTTGAAACTAGAACTTGAGCGACATGAGTTTTATGAGAAGCAACTGAACACTGCATGGAATGAAATGACCAATCAGGATATTGTCGCTGACATTATAGCCTTCATTCGTCAGCAGGCGCTCGGCTCCACGTTGATTAGTCACGAGACAAGAGTCAAAAATGCCTTTGCCAAGTTGAAGTTGAACCACTCATTCAACAAGATGCAGCTTGATTGGATTGGTCGTATTGAGAAGGTCATGCTTGAGGAAAGCGTCTTGGATGAGCAGATTTTTGAGATGGGCGCTTTCAAGAATAACGGTGGCTTCAACGGTATTGACCGGCGTTTCGGCGGTAAGCTGCGGGATATTATCAGCGAACTGAATACCTATCTGTATGAGGACGGAGGACAAGTAGCGTGAACAATCAGGAGATCGTAGCTAAACTATGGAATCTCTGTAACGTACTGCGTGATGACGGTATCACCTATCAGCAGTATGTGACAGAGCTGACCTATATTCTGTTTTTGAAAATGTGCAAGGAGACCGGAACGGAAACCGCCATTCCAGAGAAGTACCGCTGGGATGCCCTGATGGGCAAGACCGGCATTGAACTGAAAAAGTTCTATAAGGAGCTTCTGGACCACCTCGGCGAAAACTGCACTGGCCGCGTCCGGGAAATCTACGCCGGTGCACAGACTAACATTGACGAGCCTAAAAATCTGGAAAAGATCATTACCACCATCGACCAGTTTGACTGGTATAGCGCCAAGGAAGAGGGCCTCGGAAATCTCTACGAGGGGCTTTTGGAGAAGAATGCGACGGAGAAGAAGTCCGGCGCAGGCCAGTATTTCACACCGCGTGTGCTTATTAACGTGATGACCCGGCTGACTGCACCGCAGGCGGGGGAGCGTTGCAACGATCCGGCATGCGGCACATTCGGATTCATGATTGCTGCTGACCGCTTTGTGAAAGATCACACTGATGAGCTCTTTGACCTTTCCGTTGACCAGCAAGAGTTTCAGCGGACGCAGGCATTTTCCGGTTGTGAGCTGGTACATGACACCCACCGCCTTGCTCTGATGAACGCCATGCTCCACGACATCAGCGGCCCCATCTATCTCGGTGATACTCTCTCTAACTTTGGCAAGCAGATGAAGGGCTATGACGTGGTATTAACCAATCCGCCCTTTGGAACCAAGAAAGGTGGCGAGCGTGCCACCCGTGATGACTTCACCTTCCCTACCAGCAACAAACAGCTCAACTTCTTGCAGCATATCTACCGTAGTTTGAAAACCTCCGGTACTGCGAGAGCCGCTGTTGTTCTTCCCGACAACGTGCTATTTGCTGATGGCGACGGTGAGAAGATTCGCCGTGACCTGATGGACAAGTGCAATCTCCACACAATTCTTCGTTTGCCCACCGGCATTTTCTATGCACAGGGCGTCAAGACAAATGTACTGTTCTTCACACGCGGCACCGCCGATAAAGGCAACACAAAAGAGGTCTGGATTTATGATCTCCGCTCGGATATGCCGTCTTTCGGCAAAACCAACCCGCTGAAGGAAAGCCACTTCGATGAGTTCGTAGAGTGCTTCAAAGGAGGTGACTTGTCCTCCCGTCAGGAAACCTACAGCGAGGACAACCCGAATGGCCGCTGGCGCAGGTTCTCTTACGAGGACATTCTTGCCCGTGACAAGACCAGTCTTGACATCACTTGGATGAAGAGCAGTTCAGGGACTGAGGATTATACTCTCGCCGAGTTGTTGGATCAAATCAAGGCTAAGTCATCCAATATTGCTTCTGCTGTCGCTGCGCTTGAGGAATTGATCGGAGAGGTTGACGAATAATGGATACCAAGGCATTACGCCAGAAAATACTTGATCTTGCCATCCGTGGGAAGCTTGTTCCGCAGGACCCGAACGACGAGCCCGCGTCTATTTTGCTGGAAAGAATTCACGCTGAGAAACAGCAAATGGTCAAGGATGGCCGCCTCAAGGCGAAAGACGTGAAAAACGATACCGTTATTTTCGTCGGTGAGGATAATTTGCATTATGAGAAGTTCGCGGACGGAACGGTGAAATGCATTGAGGATGAGTTGCCGTTTGAGATCCCGGAAGGTTGGGCGTGGGATCGGCTATCCAATATTGCTGCCTTTTCCAGCGGGAAGACGCCTTCAACATCGCATCGAGAATTCTGGGATGGCAGCGTACTGTGGGTTACGTCCAAAGATATGAAAAGCAAATATATTACATCGTCTTTGCTGATGTTGAGCAAGAAAGGCGCATCTCAGATGCAGCTATACCCACCTGAGACTATACTAATGGTGACGAGAAGCGGTATTTTGCGCCACACATTGCCTGTTGCCATTTTGAAATCAGAGGCGACAGCAAATCAGGACATCAAAGCAATTTGCCTCTATGATTGTTCTCTGGCTGAATGGGTTTATTCCTGTTTAAAGGGAATGGAGGATCGACTGCTGCTTAGGTACACAAAGTCAGGGACAACAGTGGAGAACATCAATTTTGATGAATTCAAAGATGTTTTACTGCCGATCCCGCCGGTTTCAGAAAAAAATCAAATAATTGATCGAGTTCAAGAGGCTTGCAAAGTTGTAGATGTGATAGAGAAAGAGAAAACGGCCCTTGAAGATGTAGTTGTTAAAGCCAAAGCCCTCATCCTCGACCTCGCGATCCGCGGCAAGCTTGTCCCGCAAGATCCCAATGATGAGCCTGCTTCGGTTCTGCTTGAGCGCATTCGCGCCGAAAAGCAGCAGATGGTCAAAGACGGCCGCCTCAAAGCAAAGGATATCAAGAATGATACCGTTATCTTCGTGGGTGAGGATAATTTGCATTATGAGAAGTTCTCCGACGAAACGGTAAAATGCATCGAGGATGAGATCCCGTTTGATGTGCCGGACGGGTGGGAATGGGCAAGGATTT
>ONMG01000131.1 GCA_900318855.1 uncultured Prevotella sp. | reverse complement strand
TTCGACTTGGGCGTGCTCCCGCAGCACAGTTTCAGTATTCCGGTCATCGGTGTGGGCAACATCACGGTGGGGGGCTCGGGAAAGACGCCCCACGTGGAATATCTCGTCAACTTGCTGAGCCAGAAGGTGAAGGTGGCTGTGCTCTCGCGCGGTTACCGTCGGAAGACTCATGGTTACCGCCTGGCGGATGCCAACTCCACGGCGGCCGACATTGGCGACGAGCCCTGTCAGATGAAGCAGAAGTTCGATAACATCTATGTCGCCGTCGACCGCGACCGCTGTGAGGGTATCCGGCGGCTGACCAAGGATGCCGAGACGCAGGATGTCGACGTCATTCTGCTCGATGACGCCTTTCAGCACCGCTATGTAAAGCCCGGCATCAATATTCTGCTTGTCGACTATCACCGTCTCATCATCTACGACAAGCTGCTGCCAGCAGGCAGGCTGCGCGAGCCCCTCTCCGGCAAGAGCCGTGCCGACATGGTTATTGTGACCAAGTGTCCGAAGGACCTCACCCCCATGGAGTTCCGTGTGCTCACCAAGGCCATGAATCTCTATCCCTATCAGGAGCTCTTCTTCACCACCCTGGACTATGGCCGGCTGCACCAGCTCTTCGGCAATAAGACACTCGGGCTCGACGACATTCGCGGCCACGAGGTGCTGCTGCTCACCGGTATCGCCTCGCCCAAGCAGATGATGCTCGACCTGAAGCCCTATGGAGTGAAGATAACGCCCATGACCTTTGCCGACCATCACCCTTACAGCGCCAAGGATGAGGCTGCCATCAACCGCCGTTTCGCAGCCTTGAACGGACCGAAAATCATCATCACCACCGAAAAGGACGCTGCCCGGCTGATGAAACTTGAGCATCTGAGCGAGGAAGTGCGCGAGGCCCTCTATGTGCTTCCCGTGCACATCAGCTTCATGCTCGACCAAGAGGAGAACTTTGACAATAAAATCATAAGCTATGTACGAAAGAATTCAAGAAACAGCATCCTGGCTCAAGGCAAGGATGACAGCAAGCCCCAGCACAGCAATCATTCTGGGAACAGGCCTGGGACAATTAGCTTCCGAGATAACTGACACCACAGAATATGCCTACAAGGACATCCCCAACTTCCCGGTCTCCACGGTGGAAGGGCATGCCGGCAAACTCATCTTCGGCAAACTCGGCGGCAAGGACATCATTGCCATGGACGGCCGGTTCCACTACTACGAAGGTTACAGCATGAAGGAAGTGACCTTCCCCGAGCGTGTGATGTATGAGCTCGGCATACGTACACTCTTCGTGAGCAATGCCTCGGGGGGCATGAATCCGAATTTCAAGATTGGGGATTTGATGATTATTGACGACCATATCAATCTCTTCCCCGAACATCCGCTGCATGGGAAGAACTACCCCACCGGCCCGCGTTTCCCCGACATGCACGAGGCCTACGATGCCGGCCTGCGCCGTCTGGCCGACGAGATAGCCCGGGAGAAGGGCATCCGCTTGGTGCATGGCGTCTATGTGGGTGTGCAGGGGCCTACCTTTGAGACTCCGAGCGAATACCGCATGTATCATCTCTTAGGAGGCGACGCCGTGGGCATGAGCACGGTGCCGGAGGTCATCGTGGCGCGCCACTGCGGCATCAAGGTGTTCGGCATCAGTGTCATCACCGACTTGGGCGGATTCGACGTGCCTGTGGAAGTAAGTCATGAGGAGGTGCAGAAGGCTGCCAATGCCTCACAACCCAAGATGGCCGAGATTTTCAGGGAAATGATTAAACGTAGCTGATACTGTAAGAATGGACATTGCTAAATTAGGCGAGTTCGGGCTCATTCACGAACTCACGAAGGATATAAAGCTCAAGAATGCTTCCTCGCGCTATGGCGTGGGCGACGACTGTGCCGTGATGCACTATCCCGACAGCGAGGTGCTGGTCACTTCCGACATGCTTATGGAAGGCGTGCACTTCGACCTTACTTACATCGACATGGAGCATCTCGGCTATAAGGCCGCTATGGTGAACCTTAGCGACATCTTCGCCATGAACGGCACTCCCCGGCAGCTCATCGTCAGCATAGCTGTGGACAAGCGCTTTGAGGTGGAAGATTTGCAGGCCTTCTACCGCGGACTCAGGATGGCATGCGACAAGTGGGGTGTGGACATTGTAGGCGGTGACACTACGACCTCGCGCACGGGACTGACCGTGAGCGTCACCTGTGTGGGCGAGGCTCAGAGTGGTGAGATTGTCTATCGTAACGGCGCCAGCGAGACCGACCTCATCTGTGTGAGTGGCGACTTGGGAGCGGCTTATATGGGACTACAACTGCTGGAGCGCGAGAAGGGGGTCTACTATGGACAGGTGGATGATTTGCAGCGAAAGCTTAAGGAGGCTAAGGCTGCCGGCGACAACGCCCTGGTGCTGAAGCTCACCCACGACCTCAACGGTATGAGCGATTTCCAGCCCGACTTCTCCGGCAAGGAATATCTGCTGCAACGACAGTTACAGCCCGAAGCCCGGGGCGACATCATAGTCAAGCTCCGTGAGGCCGGAGTCCGACCCACGGCCATGATGGACATATCGGACGGACTGAGCAGTGAGCTGATGCACATCTGTAAGCAGAGCCATTGTGGATGCCGCATCTATGAGAAGAATATTCCTATTGATTACCAGACGGCGGTAATGGCCGAGGAACTCAATATGAACGTGACGACCTGCGCACTCAATGGCGGTGAAGACTATGAGCTGCTTTTCACGGTGCCCATAGGCGACCATGAGAAGGTGGATGCCATGGAGGATGTAAGGCAGATAGGCTACATCACCAAAGAAAACCTGGGGGCAATGCTTGTGACCCGCGACGGTAACGAGTTCGAACTCAAGGCGCAAGGCTGGAATCCGTTGTAATAGCTACGGTGAGCTGAAGATGATGACTTGTCGGAGCAAGGATGCGTAAAGGCAAGAACCATACGTTAATAAACTTTAATGCGGAGGAATTAATGGGCTGCGGTGCTTGGTATGCCGAAAATAATACTTACCTTTGCACTCGCAAAAAAGAATGGTGCCTTAGCTCAGGTGGTAGAGCAATGGACTGAAAATCCATGTGTCCTTGGTTCAACTCCAAGAGGTACCACTCCTCCTTTC
>ONMG01000094.1 GCA_900318855.1 uncultured Prevotella sp. | reverse complement strand
TCCTGATGAGTATATCTGTGCGGGTGTGGGGGCTTGGATTACCGTTGATGATGCCACGGGTAAGTCGGCTACTCGGCCGACCATCGGCTTTGCCGAGGAAGTGGAACTGAAAGATGGAGAATGGCAGACGAGGGTGGTGCTGAATGGCGATCAGACCTATAATCACCGATTGCTCTACCTGAGAGGACGGATGCCGAACGAGCCTTATCAAGAAAACGGTTTTAATGTTCCGGCACCGTTGACTGATGTTAGCTACCAACGTATGTCGTGGCCTGAATGGCAAAACAGATTTAAGGTATCAGGGATTTACAGAATCAAATTGTATGATGGTCCCAAGATAGTGAAAGCTCATCCATAACGCTAACGGTCATAGGGCCGTTTGTATGCAAGTTGAGCTGATAAAGCTAATGCATAACACCATCCCCCCTCTGCCACGCGTCATCCTTAAAGTTTAATTGAACTTTCTCGTCCAATTTCTTGCTATCTACTGAAAAGGGTGCTAACTTTGCGCTACAGAGACGCAACAAACAATCTACGCATATGCAGAGCAAGACGGAGAAGCGACAGCAGGAGGCTGCAAAAGCATTCGCCCTAAGATGGAAGGAGAAGGGCTATGAGAAGGGTGAGAGTCAGCGCTTCTGGCTCGACCTCTTAGGCAATGTCTTCGGCGTGGAGCAGCCCACGGAGTTCATCGAGTTTGAGGACAAAGTGCAGCTGGACAACACTGCGTTCATCGACGTGATGATACCCTCCACCCATGTGATGATAGAGCAGAAGAGCCTGGGCAAGGACCTGAGCAAGCCTATCCGTCAGAGTGACGGCACACTGCTTACGCCCTTTCAGCAGGCGCAGCGCTACAGTGCTGTGCTGCCTTACTCTGAGCGTCCACGCTGGATTGTGACCTGCAACTTCGCCGAATTCGACGTCTACGACATGGAGAATCCCAACGCGGAGCCGCAGCATATCCTGCTCAGTGAGCTGGAGAAAGACTATTACCGACTCCAGTTCCTTGTTGACACAGGCAATGATCACATCAAGCGCGAGATGGAGGTCTCGATGCAGGCCGGCGAGATTGTGGGTCGCATCTACGACGCTTTCATCAAAGAGTACGACACCAATGATCCGCTCTCACTGCGCTATCTCAACATCCTCTGTGTGCGTCTGGTGTTCTGCCTCTATGCCGAGGATGCTGGCATCTTCGGGCGCCACGACATGTTCCACGACTACATGGAGCATTATGCCACCGAGGATATGCGCATGGCCCTCGTGCGCCTCTTCGCCGAGCTCAACACGCCGCCCGAGCATCGCAGCAAGTACGACAAGCCCGAACTCAGTGCCTTCCCCTATACCAACGGCGGACTCTTTGCCGAGGAGATTGACATTCCCCAGTTCACCGACGAGATACGCTCTGTGCTGCTTCAGCATGCCTCACTCGATTTCGATTGGAGTCAAATCTCACCCACCATCTTCGGTGGCGTCTTCGAGTCGACTCTCAACCCCGATACCCGTCGCAAGGGCGGTATGCACTACACCTCCATTGAGAACATCCACAAGGCCATTGACCCGCTGTTCCTCAACGGTCTCAGGAGCGAATTCGGACTCATCAAGGAAGAGCCGGTAGTGAAGGCACGGCTGAGGAAGCTGCATGCCTTCCAGGACAAGCTGGCCTCGCTGACCTTCCTCGATCCAGCCTGCGGTTCGGGCAACTTCCTCACTGAGACCTATCTGTCGCTGCGAAGGTTGGAAAACGAGGTCATCCGGGAAATCTACAGCGTGGAGCCCTTCGACGTCTTCAAGAACCCCATCAAGGTGAACATCGACCAGTTCTACGGCATCGAGATTAACGACTTCGCCGTCTCGGTTGCCACAACAGCCCTATGGATAAGCGAAAGTCAGATGATGGCCGAGACCGAGCGCATTATCCACCACGACATCGACTTCCTGCCTCTCCGCAGTTATGCCAATATCCGTGAGGGCAATGCCCTGCGCATGGACTGGGATGCCATGGAACTGCCCGACGACACACCCACCATACATGCCAGGAACACCTATCTCATCATGGAGGCCGACCACGACACAGTCAACGAGTCCTTGGAATTCGAGAATATCAATCTGATAACCTCGCACCAACAACCCGGTCCCCGCCCCACACGGTGGAAGAGTCTGCGGTTCGACTTCATCATCGGCAATCCGCCCTTTGTAGGTGCCCGTCTGATGTCGGCCGGGCAGAAGGACGACATGCTGCATCTGTTTGGGAAGAACTGGAAGAATCTGGGTAACATCGATTATGTGGGTGCCTGGTATCTAAAGGCGGTGAGACTGATGTGCAGCCAGCCCTGGTGCCGCGCGGCCCTCGTCTCCACCAACAGCATCACGCAGGGCGAGCAGGTGGCCAATCTGTGGGCCCCGCTCATGCAGATGGGAGCCGTGATTGATTTTGCTCAGCGCACGTTCCGCTGGGACAGTGAGTCGGCATTGAAGGCACATGTCCACGTCGTTGTCGTCGGCTTCAGCGTGGGCAACCACACGGGCGCCAAACACATCTACGACAACGGAACGACCACGACGGCCCGCCATATCAATCCCTATCTCATCGATGCACCTGACACCTTTATCTACAGTCGCACGCGTCCCCTCTGCGACGTCCCCGACATCGGCATCGGCAACAAGCCCATCGATGGCGGCAACTACCTTTTCACCAAAGAAGATATGGCGGCATTCATCCAGAAAGAGCCGAAGTCTGCGCTACTTTTCCACCCCTGGTATGGCTCAGAGGAATTCATCCATCAGAAGCCGCGTTACTGCCTTTGGCTTGGCGATTGCACTCCGAAAGAAATCAACGACATGCCGTTTTGCAAACAACGAGTGCAGAGGGTCCGGACGCTCCGTCTGCAAAGCAAGAGTGCCGGCACGCGTCGGTTGGCCGACCGCCCCACGCGCTTCCACGTGGAAAATATGCCCGATGGCGATGCCATTATCATTCCGCGCGTATCGTCCGAAAGGCGGCGTTATGTGCCTATGGGGTTCATTCCCAAGGGTGTGTTTGCCAGCGACGCCGTTCACATCATCCCCAACGCCACGCTCTACCACTTTGGCATTTTGGAGAGCAACGTCCACATGGCATGGATGCGCGTGGTGTGCGGTCGTTTGGAGATGCGCTACCGCTACTCTAAGGACATCGTCTACAACAACTTTCCTTGGCCTGTGCCTACAGCCAAACAGCGGGAAAAGATAGAGCAGACTGCACAGTCTATTCTGGATGCAAGAGCCAAATACCCCGACAGCTCACTGGCCGACCTCTACGACCCCAGTCTCATGCCCTACGACCTGCTTGAAGCTCACCGGGCCAACGACCGGGCTGTGATGGCGGCTTACGGTTTTCCGGTGAATCTGAGTGAGGCTGACTGCGTGGCCCGTCTGTTCGAGCTTTACGGTCGGATGGTCTGAAATCATTCGCAGGCCGACGTCAGCTTTGTCGTAGTAAAGTAACTTGTCCGTTTCATCGGTCAGAACTCATTATATCAGGCGCAGTTCTTTGGCTTTGTTGCAGGCTTCTATGGAGTTGTTACAGTTCAGCTTGTCGAGGATGTTCTGCCGGTGTCTGTTCACGGTGTGGATACTGATGGAAAGCTGTTCGGCTATAATCTTGCTGGGCAGTCCTTGTCGGATGAGGCGTAGTATGGCCTTCTCCCTTTGGCTGAGCAAGGTCTGCAGATGTTCTTTGCTTATGGGATAGAGCATACCCGTACTGGAGTCGAAGATGCAATCGCCGATAGCACTTGAGTAGGGTAGCGTGTAGAGGCAGAGAGCCAGCCAAATCTGTCCGTCGGTGTTGAGGAAATAGCAGATGCGATGGAGTACCTCCACCCATTGGCGTTGGCCGTCGTTCATCCTCAGCATGCTTTGGAAGAGGTAATCCTGCGCTTTGACGGGTGTCTCCTTTCTCACGAAGTTGAAGAAGTTGAGCTCCCCGAGCTGCTTCCTCCTGAGGTCGTCGGGATGGACATGCCTTAAGATTTCCTCCTCCCATATCGTATCCAACCGGTGGTAGGTTCCCCTCTTTGCTATTCCGAGCCGCTCGCCCAAGGCTCCATAATAGATGTGGCTGACGTTTGCCTGGAGGTTGCTCATCACCGCGATGGCATTCTCGGTTTGGGCATAAGCCCGGGCTATCGGGAGATACTCCTCCATCGCCCCGCTCTCTGTGTCGTGGAAGCGCTGAGAATGGAGCTGAAGGTCAAGTTGTTTGTCGATTTCCATCTTCAGAATGGTTATTTTTCGCTATTGCAGGCTGCCCGCAAAAGTCTTATCTTTGCAAAGTTAATGAATTATTAGTATGAAGAGAATAATATTAGCGCTTTTTTGTGGCTTGTGCTCAATGGCAGTGAGCTCACAGACCTTATCGACGATGCAATGGTTCAACGAACCCGACTCTTGGAACATTCAGGGTTCTACACTCACCATGCAGGTGCCCGGACACTGCGATTACTGGCGCATCTCCCACTATGGATTCACGGTGGATGATGCTCCGTTTCTCTATGCCACGTATGGGGGCGAGTTTGAGGCTAAGGTGAAGATATCGGGCGACTATAAGGTGAGATTCGACCAAGCCTGCATGATGATTCGAATAGACAAGGAGAATTATCTCAAGACGGGCATCGAATATGTCGACGGCAAATACCATCTTAGTTGTGTGGTGACCCACCATACCAGCGACTGGAGTGTCATAGAACTCGACAAGCCTGTAGACTTCGTGTGGATTAAGGCGGTCAGACGTCTCGATGCTGTCGAGGTGTTTTATTCCTTTGACGACAAGACCTACACGCTGATGCGCAATTGCTGGATGCAGGACAATACCCCGGTGCAGGTGGGACTGGCTGCTGCTTGCCCTGACGGTGAAGGTTTCCAGGCACGCTTCGATAATTTCAAGGTGAAGCGACTTGCCGACCAGCGCCGTCTGGAGTGGCTTCAGAAGAATAAAGGTAAGTGATATTGAAGCTTTAGTGCCAGGATTTCTCTATTTCTATTACCACATCTTTATGACTGGAGTCGTGACTGGGTGACAGAGTCACGACTCTTTCGGTGTATGCGGTCGAGTGACTTTTTTGAGGTGGTACCGGTTTGATGTAGTCGCCCTGACCGGGAGACTTTTGGTGTCGTCATGTCATGCTTAGAGGAAGAGCACGGCCTCGTTGCCCTCATTGAAGAGCAGGTCGAGAATGCTGAGATTCGGCAGGAAGCCGTTCTTGGCACTGAAGACCTGGTAGTAGGGGCGTGGGCTGAATGTGGGGTCGGGCTGCGGATGCTTGGGACGGATGACATCGCGGAAATCGTCGAATTCCGTTTCCTCGGCTTTCGTGTAGTTAGTGCTCAGCTTTATTGATGGGTGAATGTCGAGCAGCTCGCACATCTTCTGTGTGATGGCCATATTGAAGTCGATGAGATAGTCCCAGTGCTTTTCGTAGAAGGGGCGCAGGTCATCGGCGTAGAATTCGAAGAAAGGGCTCTCGCCGTAGGCTGAGGCCAGTGCGTTCCAGTGGAGATGGCGCCAGTTGCCGTGGTCGCTGATGCGGATATCGCGCATGTAGCATTTCGGTCCTTCGTAGGCTTCCGTAGGCACGGTGAGACTTTGTAGTCCCGCCGTGGTGGCAATGACGCACCGGTTGCGGTAGGTCTGCTTGACGAAGTGGTCGTATTGTTCAACGAGGCAGTTGTCATAGCGGTTGAGCTTTTGGTACCACTGTATGGGACCGAAATAGGTGGAGGAGAGTAGGGCGCTTTTCATCGTTCGAAGGGATAGATGCGGTAAGCTTTGCCGATGATGGCGGCTGCACTCACCGTGAAGAGTTGCCGGCCGGTAGAGATGAGGTAGAAGTGGCATGCCTGACAGTTGCATTGGGGCATGCAGTGGCTCGTGAGCGTGAACTGGCGTTTCCCGATGCTGATGGTGTCGCCCGGAGCCGCCTTTACGTAACCAATGGTCTTGTCGGGGCCGAAAACCACGATGTCGCCCTTGCGGAATTGGTGAGGGGCGGTGCGGTCAACGAGCACCCTGTCGCCCGGTTGAAGATGCGGGCTCAGTCCGGTCCCTGTCACAGTGCACACCGTAAAGGCATAGCTGCGTATAGCCAGCATCAGTGCCATTGCGATAGCGAGGGCGAGGAGAAACCTGAGCACGTTCTTCATATTGTCGTTCTTAGAGCTGGAAAGTAGAGATAGGTCAGAGCATTAGTGTCGTCTTGCTGGTTGATGAGCATCGGGGCGCGGCGGGGATAGAACTGCCGCGCCCCGGAATGTTGTCGGGCCCGTTTTATTTGATGTTGTCCACCCATCGGAAGAGGCGGCTCCAGCGGATGCTGCCCAGCCCGTGGCGTTCGGGGTCGCTCGACCACCAGATGAAGATGGGCTTGCCCACGATGTGGTCTTCGGGCACAAAGCCCCAGTAGCGTGAGTCGGCCGAGTTGTGGCGGTTGTCGCCCATCATCCAGTAATAGTCCATCTTGAACGTGTAGCTGTTGGCGGGCTTTCCGTTGATGTAGATGCGGCCACCTTTCACCTGCAGGTCATTGTGCTCGTATGCGTGGATGGGACGTTCGTAGATGGCGATATTGTCAAGTGTGAGGCGAATGGTCGCACCCTTCTTCGGTATCCAGATGGGCCCGTAGTTGTCGCGTGTCCAGCCCGTTACGGCATCCTTAGGATAGAGATCCTGGCTGTCGGGGGTGGTGTTGAGCTTGATGGAAGCCACGAGTTGTGGACTGTGGCGCAGCACATTGTAAGCCTTCTTGGTGAGCGGCATCAGCACCTCATCATTGATGAGTGTGATGTAGCCGTTCTGACGCAGGAAATGCTCATCCTGCGGTGTGAGCCCGAGGTCTTCGTCGGTGATGCCATTCTGGCGCAGGAAGTCGTCCTCGATTCTCACGCCGTGGCGGAAGGTCACGTAGTAGGTGTACTGCACATTGTCGGGTTCCTTGTTGGCCTTGCCGTTGATGTAGACGATGCGGTTCTTCACCTGTAACGTTTGTCCCGGCAGTCCCACGCAGCGCTTCACGTAGTTCTCCTGGCGGTCGGTGGGCCGGTGGTCGATGGAGCCGAACTGATGAATGTTGGCAGCCACGAAGTTGCGTCCCAGGGCATAAATCATCTTGAAGTAGTCCCACTGCTGCTGACCTTTCAGTGAGTCGGGATTGAGCGGCGCAGGTGTGCTCTGCTCGTAGATTTCGCGCCCCTGCCGGTAGACGATGGTGTAGTAGTCGTTCTGGTAGGCCTCCTCGGTGCAGATAGTGTCGCCGGCAGGATAGTTGAACACCACGATGTCATTGAGCTTCACGTTGCCCAGTCCCTTCACCCTGCGGTATTGCCAATGCGGCCATTCGATGTAGGACTTGGTGTGGATGATAGGCAGTGTGTGCTGCGTGAGGGGCATGGTGAGTGGTGTCTCAGGAATGCGGGGGCCGTAGCTCACTTTGCTCACGAAGAGATAGTCACCGCGCAGCAGACTCTTCTCGAGTGAGGAAGTGGGGATGACATAGTTCTGAAAGAAGAACAGGTTGATGAAGTAGACTGCCACCAGGGCGAACACCAGGGCGTCGACCCAGCTCATGATGAAGCGCACGGGGCCTTCAGAGTCCTTCCACCACTGCCAGTTGATTTTTTTCGATATGTAAGCGTCGTAGATGAAGGGCACGACGATGAGTCCCAGCCAACTCTTCACCCATATCAGGAAAAGCAGGTAGAGCACCATCGCGACCGCGAACTTTATCCACTGGTGCTTCATGTTGAGCTTGGCTTTATTCTTGTCAATCATAATAAGTGTTGAATGTTTTAATTGCGTTAGCCTTAGAACTTGAACAGGTCGTCGGTGGTCAGCAGACCGCTGTGGTTAAGCGTATATTCAGCCGCGAGCACGGCACCCAGAGCGAAGCCCTCGCGACTGTGGGCGTTGTGGGTGATGGTGATGGCGTCGGCCGGCGAGTCGTAGTTGATGGTATGGATGCCAGGCACCTCGTCGTGACGGATGCTGTTGATGAGCAGCTCGTCGGCGGAGTGCTCCTCGGAGCCTTCCACGCGGCCGTCGTCCCAGTGCGTAGTGCCTTTCTTCCAGGATTGCTTGCGGTCGAGCCGGGCCACGATGTCGTCGGCGAGGCTGATGGCGGTGCCCGACGGAGCGTCGAGCTTATGGATGTGGTGAGTCTCGGTGAGGCTGACATCATACTGAGCAAACTGGTTCATTATCTGTGCCAGATAACGGTTGACGGCCGAGAAGATGGCCACCCCCACGCTGAAGTTGCTGGCCCAGAAAAGCGTCTGGCCGTCCTCTTTGCAGTAACGCTCCACGTCGGCCTTGTGGTCCTTCATCCAGCCAGTGGAGCCGCTGACCACCTTCACGTTGTGGCTGAAAGCCTTCTGATAGTTGTCAAAGGCGGCTGTGGGGTTGGTGAACTCGATGGCGACGTCGGCAGAGGCGAATGCGGGCGCGTCGAAATCCTGTTGATTGTTGACATCGATGATGCATACAATCTCATGGCCACGCTGACGGGCTATCTTCTCAATCATATGTCCCATCTTGCCGTAGCCTATCAATGCTATTTTCATATACGAATGACTATTTTTACGCAAAGTTAGTGTAAACTAAGGTAATAACAAAGGATTTGTCCCTCTTTATGTTTTGTTGACACAAAGAGGGGCTTTGCTCCTAAAGAGGATTGCTACAGTATTGGGGTAAAAATAGGATGTAAGAAAAAGACGCTTATATTAGGTGTTCCGAAGGCTAAGCAATATCTTCGCATTACAAATAGTCATTAAAGTATTTTGCCTATGAACAAATTTCTACTTGTACTCTCATCCCTCTGCGCTGCGGCCACGAGCCTGTAGGCACAGACGGCTGTCGATAGCTTTGCCGTGGCCAAGGGCGTAAGCACGGTGGCACCCTTCGCTTTCTCCTCCTGCAGCCGCATCAAGACCATCAGTCTCGGTGATGATGTAGAGACGCTCGGTGACTATGCCTTCTTCAATGAAACCGGCTCGGTGATGCAGAATTGCACCCTCTATGTGCCTGCTGGCAAGGCCGAATACTACGGTCAGAAGAAGGGTTTCTATATTGTCATTGGCGAGGGTGATGAGGCTGAGGATTATCCCTTCTTTGCTTCCGTCGTGGAGATGCCTGCCGCCACGGATATCAGCAATCTGGCGGTGAAGCGGCCAACAGGCACAAAGCGCTTCAACCTCGCCGGACAGCAGGTGGGTGCCTCGTATAAAGGCATTGTCATCGAAAACGGCATGAAGCGCTTCGAGCGTTAGTCGTCGAGACTGCTTTTTCGGAAACATTTCGTCTTTGAAGGTCGGATCGCCAAGGTGCGGTTCGACCCTTTCTGAATTGTATACTTATTCGGCCGCGTGAGGGCCAAAATTTGAGGATGAAAGCCTTGAATTACCCGTAAATCAGTGTGCGTGTGCTTGGGATGCCAGTGCTAACTGTCTCGTTTTCAACCCCTTGTATGCGCTTTCCGGCGCCCAGGGGTCAGAGGCCCTGTCGCCCAGGGGTCAGAGGGGGTGTCGCCCAGGGGTGAGAGGCGGTGTCACCCAGGGGTGCCGGAACGCCTCACCCAGGGGTGCCGGCACCCGGACTGTAGGGGAGTGACTGCTTATGCTGCTGTTTGGTATAATTATGTTGTCTAAGGGTCCTTCCGCCAGCCTCCTACACTCTTGGTAAAGTCATCTCCACCCGGCGCCGTGTCCGCTCCACATGTTGCCCGTCATGGCTCAGAGGCGTACTGGCCGTCGGCCTAAATATAAAAAAAGACTAAAAACCGCAAGAAAGTTGTCATACTATAAGGTATTAGGAATGATTTTCCTTACTTTTGCGCCCTAAAAAGTAGTATCATTCATAGAGATATGCAAGAGAATTTGGTCATTGTGGAGAGTCCTGCCAAGGCTAAGACTATCGAGAAATTCCTCGGAAAGGACTTTAAGGTGATGTCGTCCTATGGGCACATCCGTGATTTGAAGAAGAAGGAGCTGAGCATCGACCCAAAGACGATGGAGCCCCATTACGAGATACCTGAAGAGAAACGTAAGGTGGTGAGCGAACTGAAGCAGAACGCCAAGGATGCCAAGAAGATATGGCTCGCATCCGATGAAGACCGCGAGGGAGAAGCCATCAGCTGGCACCTGTGTGAGGTGCTCGGACTGGATGAGGCCAACACCTCGCGCATCGTGTTCCACGAAATCACCAAACCGGCCATTCTGAATGCCATTGAGCATCCCCGCCACCTCGACATGAACCTCGTGAACGCGCAGCAGGCTCGCCGCGTCCTCGACCGCCTCGTGGGTTTCAAGCTTTCGCCCGTGCTGTGGCGCAAGGTGAAGCCCGCCCTCTCGGCAGGCCGCGTGCAGAGCGTCGCCGTGAGGCTCATCGTGGAGCGCGAGCGCGAAATTCAGGAGTTCAAGAGTGAGCCCTATTACCGCGTTACGGCTCTCTTTACCGTCGGTCAGGGTAAGGATGCAGCTGAGGTGAAGGCCGACCTCGATCGTCGTTTCTCTACAGAGGCCGAGGCCAATGCCTTCCTGGAGAAGTGCAGAAATGCCCATTTCACCGTGGGAGCAGTGACGCGAAAACCCATGAAGCGCACTCCGGCACCACCTTTCACCACCTCCACACTCCAGCAGGAAGCCGCCCGCAAGCTCGGCTTCACCGTGAGTCAGACGATGATGGTGGCACAGACGCTCTACGAAAACGGACGCATCACCTACATGCGTACCGACAGCGTCAACCTCTCAGCCCTGGCCATCAACACCAGTAAAGAGGAAGTCGTCAACCTCTATGGCGAGGAGTACAGTCAGCCCCGCAATTATCACACCCACTCCAAAGGTGCACAGGAGGCTCACGAGGCCATTCGCCCCACTTTCATGAGTGCCTCCACCATCGAAGGCACCTCGCAGGAGAGGCGCCTTTACGAACTCATTTGGAAGCGCACGCTGGCCTCGCAGATGGCCGATGCCAAGATAGAGAAGACCACGGTGAACATCCTTCTCGACAATGCCGAAGAGAAGTTTGTTGCCAATGGCGAGGTGGTGGTCTTCGATGGTTTCATCAAAGTCTACAAGGAGTCGACCGACGATGAGGAATCCGCCGACGACACCGCGCGAAGTCTCCCGGCCATGACGGTCGGTGAGTCTCTGGAGCGCAAGGAGATTACGTCAATGGAGCGTTTCACCATGGCGCCCTTGCGCTACACCGAGGCCAGTCTTGTGAAGAAACTCGAAGAGCTCGGCATCGGACGACCGTCGACCTATGCCCCCACCATCAGCACCATTCAGCAGCGCCAGTATGTGCAGAAAGGCGACAAACCCGGCGAGGAGCGTACGTTTACCGTCGACACGCTGAGGGGCGATGACGTGAAGCGCCAGCAGCGCACGGAGACGGTCGGCAAGGAGAAGGGTAAGCTCCTGCCTACCGACATCGGCATCGTGGTAAACGACTTCCTGATGAAGAATTTCCCGGAGATTATGGACTATAACTTCACGGCCAACGTGGAGCAGAAGTTCGATGAGATTGCCGAGGGCAAGGTAAAATGGAACAAGATGATGCAGAACTTCGATAAGAAGTTCGAGCCCGTCGTCACCAAGGTGATGGAGACGCGCAGTGCCCACAAAGCCGGTGAGCGACAGCTCGGCACCGACCCCGTGAGCGGGCGCCCCGTCTCGGTGAAGATAGGCCGCTTCGGTCCTGTGGTGCAGATTGGTACGGCCGAGGACAAGGAGAAACCCCGCTTCGCGCAGCTGCCTGCCGATAAGAGCATGGAGACCATAACCCTCGACGAGGCACTCGAGCTCTTCAAACTGCCGCGTACCGTAGGCGAGTACGAGGGTACGCCCGTGGTCATCGGCGCAGGCCGCTTCGGACCCTATGTGATGCACAACAAGAAGTATGTTTCGCTGCCCAAGACCGAGGATCCCTTGACGGTGACCCTTCAGACGGCTGTCGACCTCATTGAGAAGAAGCGCGAGGACGAGAAGAAGCGCCATATTAAGGCCTTCGATGAAGACGACAAACTGGAGGTGCTCAACGGCCGGTTCGGACCTTATATCGCCTACGACGGAAAAAACTACCGGCTGCCCAAGGACTTGCGCGAGCGCGCAGCCGAACTCTCATTCGACGAGTGCATGAAGATTGTAAACAGTGCACCGGCACCAAAGGCAAAGGGCAGAAGATGAAAAGAATCATTCTGCTCGGATATATGGGAGCCGGAAAGACTACGGTGGGCAAGGTGCTCTCCAAAAGTCTGCATCTGCCCTTCTACGACCTCGATTGGTATATCGAGAACCGCATGCACCGCACGGTGAGGCAACTCTTTGAAGAGCGGGGTGAAGCCGGCTTCCGACTCCTGGAGCATAATATGCTGCATGAGGTGGCCGAGTTCGAGAATGTAGTGGTGAGCTGCGGAGGCGGCACACCCTGTTTCTCCGACAACATGGACTACATGAACCAGCAGGGCGACACCGTCTATCTGAAAGCTACCCCCGAGGTGCTCTGCCGCCATCTCCGTATGGGGCACACGGAGCGCCCGCTCCTCTTGGGCAAGACCGACGAGGAACTGGCTGCCTTCGTCGAAGCTCAGCTTGCTGAGCGCGAGCCTTTCTACAGTAAGGCTCGTTACGCCATCGATGTGAGCTTGCTCGACACCAACGACAAAATTATCCACACCGTGGACCAAATAATCAACCTCCTACATTTATATTCCTGATTACTGAAATGAAGAAGTGGACGATAGAAGACTCGAGGGAACTCTACAACATCAATGGCTGGGGAGCTTCCTATTTCGAGATCAACGACAAAGGCGACGTCTATGTGACGCCCTGTAAAGACAATACTCAGATTGACTTGCGTGATGTGATGGACGAACTGGCTCTGCGCGATGTCACGCCGCCTGTGCTGCTGCGTTTCCCCGACATCCTGGACAACCGAATTGAAAAGACGGCCAGCTGCTTCGACAAGGCTAAGCAAGAATATAACTACAAGGGGCAGAACTACATCATCTATCCCATCAAGGTGAACCAGATGCAGCCTGTGGTGGAGGAGATCATCTCGCACGGACGTAAGTTCAATCTTGGTCTGGAAGCCGGTTCCAAGCCTGAGCTCCATGCTGTCATCGCCGTGCAGTGCCAGAGCGACTCACTCATCATCTGCAATGGCTACAAGGACCAAAGCTACATTGAGCTGGCCTTGCTGGCACAGAAGATGGGAAAGCATATCTTCATTGTCGTGGAGAAGCTCAATGAGCTGGAGCTCATTGCCAAAGCGGCCCGTAAGCTGGGGGTGAAGCCCAATCTCGGCATCCGTATCAAGCTGGCTTCGTCGGGGGCGGGAAAATGGGAAGAGAGTGGAGGAGATGCCTCTAAGTTCGGACTCACATCCATGGAGCTCCTCCAGGCTTTGCAGATACTCGACGAAAAGGGTTTGCACGACTGCCTGCGCCTTATTCACTTCCACATTGGCTCGCAGATTACCAAGATTCGCCGCATTCAGACCGCTCTCCGTGAGGCAGCGCAGTTCTACATCAACCTCCACAAGATGGGATACAATGTCGACTTCGTCGACTGTGGCGGCGGACTGGGAGTCGACTACGACGGCACGCGCTCCTCAAGCAGTGAGAGCTCGGTGAACTACTCACTGCAAGAGTATGTCAACGACTGCGTCTACACCTTTGTCGAGGCTTCCGACAAGAACAACATTGCTCACCCCAATATCATCACCGAAAGCGGTCGCTCGCTCACTGCCCACCATTCAGTGCTTGTCATTGATGTCCTGGAAACAGCTTCGCTGCCCGAGATGCCCGAGGAATTCGAGGCAAAAGACTCTGATCCGCAGCTGGTGAAAGATTTATATGAAATCTGGGACAAGCTCACACCGCGCACGATGCTGGAGGATTGGCACGATGCCGAGCAGATAAGGGAGGAGGCGTTGGAGCTCTTCTCGCACGGACTCGTCGACCTCAAGACAAGGGCTGAGGTGGAGAGCATGTACTGGAGCATCTGCCACGAAATCAACAGCATGACCAAGCAGATGAAGCATGTGCCCGACGAACTGAAGGACATGGACAAGCTGCTTGCCGACAAGTACTTCTGTAATTTCTCACTCTTTCAGAGCCTGCCCGACAGTTGGGCCATCGACCAGCTCTTCCCCATCATCCCCATTCAGCGCCTCGACGAACGGCCTACACGCAATGCCACTCTTCAGGACATCACCTGCGACTCCGACGGTAAGATTGCCAACTTCGTGACCAACCGCACTATCTCACACGTGCTGCCAGTGCACGTGCTGCGCAAGAATGAGCCTTACTACCTCGGGGTGTTCCTCGTCGGGGCTTATCAGGAGATTTTGGGCGACATGCACAATCTCTTCGGCGATACCAATGCCGTGCACATCAGTGTGAAGGATGGCAAGTGTCACATTGACCAGATTATTGATGGCGAGACGGTCGACGAAGTGCTCTCCTACGTGCAGTACAATCCAAAGAAGCTCGTGCGGCAGCTTGAAACCTGGGTTACCAAGAGTGTCAAGCAGGGTAAGATCTCACTTGAGGAGGGCAAGGAGTTTCTCTCCAATTATCGGAGCGGACTCTACGGATACACTTATCTGGAATAGGCTTCATGATGAACAGGGATTATCAATTGCCTCCACTCACTGTAGTCAAAGTGGGTGGAGCAGTGGTCGATGATGCTGACGCGCTGTCGTCTCTGTTGGCCAAGTTTGCTGCTCTCCGTGGACCGCGCATTCTCGTCCATGGCGGAGGTCGGACGGCCACTCAGGTGGCATCTGACCTCAATATCACCACCCGCATGGTGGAAGGCCGCCGTATCACCGATGAGCAGATGCTCAGAGTGGTGACGATGGTGTATGGCGGTCTGGTAAATAAGACTATCGTCACCCAATTACAGCAACGCCAGGTCAACGCACTCGGACTCTCGGGTGCCGACATGAACATTATTGTGAGCCATCGACGCCCCCCTCGCGGTGGTGTCGACTATGGGCTCGTGGGCGACATCGACCGTGTGGATGCTGACGCTCTATGCGCATTGCTCGACGCCGGAGTTACTCCTGTCATAGCCCCACTCACCCACGATGGGCGGGGGCAGCTCCTTAATACCAATGCCGATACGATTGCCTCGTCGGTGGCTTGCGCGCTTACCCGCTATTTCCGGGTCACCCTTGTCTATGTCTTCGAGAAGCCGGGTGTGCTGGCTCGTGCTGACGACGACAAGAGTGTCATACCTCTCATAAATCACCAGCTCTACGGACAGCTTGTGGCTGAGGGCACTATCAGCGGCGGAATGCTTCCCAAAATCCAGAATGCACTCGACGCTGTCGACCGGGGTGTCGACACGGTTGTCATCCAGCAGGCCAGTGCTTTGGGCACCGGCCTTGGCACCTTGGTGAAGGCTTGAGTGGACCTGTGAACGATACAAAATCAAGTTTTTTAGTCTGCCCTGTAACTTTCCCTCAACCCAATCGTCAACTTTATAGAGAGAAGATGAAGAATGTGAGTTTCCGTAACGATGTGCTGCCGTTGAAGAACGTGCTTTATCGGCTTGCCTTGCGCATCACTCTCGACAGTGCAGAAGCTGAGGACATCGTTCAAGAGACTATGATTAAGGTTTGGAATAAGCGGGATGCTTGGAGCGAAATCGACTCTATCGAAGCTTTCAGCTTAGCTATCTGCCGGAATCTCGCCCTCGACTACATCAAGAGGGCTTCCTCACAAAACGAAAGCCTTGAGGCACAAAGCTATGACAAGGCTGACAGTTCATCTAATCCCTACGAGGAGACCTCGAAGAACGATCGGGTCAATCTCGTTAAGAAGCTCGTAGAAGCCCTTCCGGAGAAGCAGCGTAGCTGCATGCAGCTTCGCGATTTCGAAGGGAAAACTTATAAGGAAATTGCCTCTGTGCTCGGCATTAGTGAAGACCAGGTAAAGGTCAATATCTTCCGGGCCCGGCAGACGATTAAACAAAGGTTTCATCAACTTGACAATTATGGATTATAAATACATCAGCCAACTACTTGAGCGCTATTGGAAGTGCGAGACGACTCTTGAAGAAGAGGGTATTCTCCGGGCGTTCTTCAGTCAGAAGGATATCCCTTCCGAACTGAGATCCTACCAAGGCCTTTTCCAATATGAAGCGCAGAAGCCGAATCTCGGCGAGGATTTCGACGAGAAGATGCTTTCCATGATAGAGGAACCCAAGCGTGTGAAGGCGCGTGTGGTGCCTTTCTCTCAAAGGCTTATGCCTGTGTTCAAGGCTGCTGCCGTAGTGGCTATCATCCTTACCTTAGGCAATGCGATGCAGGTGCCTTTCAGGCAGAATGAGGGAATTCAAGGTGCTGCAACAGTAAGGACGAGCCAGGGTGCATCGGTCGCCTACAGCGATTCGTTGGTGCTCGACTCCACTCAGCAGAGCAGCATTGATCCTTCGGTGGCACCGGCCACAACCTTTATTAAGTAGATATTTCTATGCTTTCTCTATAAATCATGTTTAGTAAAACAACTGAAACTGTGAAGTTTCAAATTCTCTCAAATTTTTCATAACATACTAACGTAGATAGGGGCACGACTCAAATGAGAGCCGCGCCCCTTGTCTTTGATTGCCGGTGTGGGTCTCATTGCTTCACACCGATTTCCTTAAGCAGTCGTTCAGCATGTCCCCAGCGATCCATCATGAACAGTACATAGCGGATGTCAACTCCGATGCAGCGGGCCAGCCGTGTGTCGAAATTGATGTCGCTCGACAGACTGTCCCAATTGCCGTCGAATGCCAATCCGATGAGGTGTCCATTGCCGTCGAACATCGGCGAGCCGCTGTTGCCTCCGGTGATGTCATTGTTGGTGAGGAAACAGAGCTGAAGCTTGCCTGTGCGCTTGTCTTGGTAGGGACCATATTCATTGGCTGACAGCAGCTGGTGCATGATGGGCTCAGCCTTGTAGTCGACAATCTCGTTGCCGCGGTTCATCTTTTCAACGATGCTGGCTGCATCGGTATAGTAGCCCGATGGCTGGCCGCCCAACAGGAATCCGCCCACTTGTCCGTAGCTCAGCCGCATGGTGAAATTGGCATCGCTGTAGTGGGGCAGATTCTCTTCCATGCGTATCTTGGCATCACAGAGATATTTCTCCTGCTCATCAATGCTGTCGGAGCAACTTTCCAGGTCGGTGCGCAGATCGCTCAACACTCCCAACAAGTCAAGGCCGTATTCCACACCTGGATCTTTCTTATAGCTGCTGCGGTTGATATAGATGGGTTTGCTGCTGAGCAGGAAGGATTTCTTATACAGGTAGTCGACGTAACCTGTGTAGCTGCCTCCGAACTGCTTGTCGATGGTCTTATAGAATTCGGGCAGATACTTGGCTTCCACTTGCTCTCTATAATTCTTCAGTAAGGCTGCAAACACCTCCTTGTCGAGTGCGGCGTCCCATTCGCTGCTGTTGTCCTTGAATTGGATATAGTTCTTCTTGGGCTGTTCCTTCGTGCCGTGCACTTCCATGCGGTTGAGTTTAAATGCCCTTGTGGAGAATTCGCTTGTACGGTAGAACGTCTCGGTGAAGAGCGTGTAGGATTTCAGGGCTTCGAAACGCTTCGCGTAGAGCCGTTTCATGGCGTTGAAATCGAGCTTGCCCTTAAGGTAGCCCGTAGCGTCCTGCCATTGCCTGATACGGGCCTCGTAGGCCTGTTTCTGGGCAATGAGACCAATGGAGTCGATGCACTTGTTCATGCCGATGGAGTTTTTCCAGTAGTTGGCCGACTGTGCGAACTTGCTGTCGTATTTGATTCTCACTGCCTCACTGGCTCTCATATGGCGTGACATGATGTCCTGCTTGATGCCTCTCACCTGCACGCGCGGTGCGTTGATGGCGTCGCGACGCTCACGTATTCCGTAGCTTGAGAGATAGCGGCTGGTAGAGCCCGGGTAACCCACCGTCATGGCGTAGCTGCCCTCCTGGTATCCATCCATGGAAACACGTGCCCAGCTCTCTGGATGATAGGGGACATTGTCCTTGCTGTAAGGCGCGGGCCGGTTGTCTTTCCCGGCATAAATACGGAATACCGAGAAATCGCAGGTTTGACGAGGCCACATCCAGTTGTCGGTCTCGCCACCGAACTTACCCATCGACTTAGGCACTGTGAAGACCAGTCGCAGGTCGGTAAAGTCCTGATAGGTAGTGGCATAGTAGCGGTTGCCCTCATAGAAGGCGTCGATATCCACGTGGAGCGTGGAGTCGATGCGCTTCACTGAATCGGTGAGGTAGTTCTGCAGTGAGTCGAGATAGTGGCCGCGGTGCTCGGCGCTCATGGTCTCCAGGCCGTCGGCTATCACCCTTGGAGTGATATCCTCCTGCTTCTTCATAAAGCTGACGAACATATTCTCATTGGGCAGTTCCTCATCATAGCTCTTGGCCACGAATCCGTTGAGCATGTAGTCGTGCTCTACTGTGGAATGCGAGCGGATGGCCTCAAAGCCGCAGTGGTGATTGGTGAAGACCAGTCCGTCCGGACTCACGACCACTCCGGAACAGTAGCCGGAGAAGTTGACGACACAGTCCTTCAGCGCTTGTTTCCCTTCGTAGAGCGCGCTGTAAGGCATGAGAAGGCCTTCGGCTTTCATTTGGTTGTAGACGGCCTGAGGCAGATTGTAGAGTGTCCACATGCCTTCGTCAGCATGTGCAGGCAGGGTTGTGCAGAGGCAGAGCGAGAGTGCCGCTACACTGGTTGTTATACGCAGATTCATAGGAATGGTTATTACACGTTGTGTATTGGTTTTCTTATTTGCGGTGATGGATGAGGCTGGCGAAGTCATGCTTAACAATGAGGCCGGCAAAGAGGAGAATGAGCACAGTGTTGCAGACGATAGCTGCCAACGGTGGCAGTCCGGCGTTGCTCAGGCTGATGCCTCCGAAGAGGACTGCGGCCACTACGGTATAGAGCAGGATGTCGCGCAGCGGATAGTTGATGGGGTAGTATTTCTGGCCAAAGAAGTAGCTCAGCACCATGCTCACAGCATAGCTGACAAATCCGGCCCAGGCGCAAGCCCAATAGCTGAAGCGCGGAATGAGCAGCAGGTCGATGACGATGAGCACCACGGCTCCGATGCCCGAGAAATAGGCTCCCCAGATGGTGCGGTCGGTGAGCTTATACCAGAAACTGAGGTTGAAGAAGATGCCGAACATGATTTCGGCTGCCATGACGATAGGCACTATCTCGAGGCCTTCCCAGTAGCTGCGGCCCACGATGTAGCGCAGCAGGTCCATGTAGCCCATCACACAGAGGAAGGCCAGCAGAGTGAAAATGACGTAGTATTTCATGGCCTTGGCGTAGGTTTCCTTGTTATCCTTGTCCTTGGCACGACCGAAGACAAAGGGTTCGTAGGCATAGCGGAAAGCCTGAGTGATCATCACCATAATCATGGCTATCTTGATGCAGGCTCCGTAGATGCCCAGCTGAGTGCGGGCTTCTGCTGCACTGCCATCGTAGACAAAGGGGAAGATAATCTGCGAGGCGCACTGGTTGAGCTGTCCCGCCAGTCCCATGACGAGCAACGGCCAGGTATAGGACAGCATCCGCTTGCAGGTGGCCCAGGAGAAGGGGAAACGGAAGCCACGCAGTTCCTTCCAGAGCATCAGCAGCGTTGCCACCGAGCACATCATGTTGATGTAGAATACCCCTACCACCTGCAGCGTGAAATGCTCGTCGTAGATGCCGAAGGGATTGATGCGGAAATAGGGCAGCACGATGAGGTAGAGGATATTGAGCAAGATGTTGAGTGTGATGTTGAGCACCTTCAGTGTGGCAAACTTCACGGGGCGGTGGGCGTAGCGCAGATAAGCAAAAGGAATGGCGGCAAAGGCATCAATGGCCACGGTGACATACATCACGAGGATATATTCCGGATGGTCGGCATAGCCCACCAAAGCGGCTATGGGATGGATGAACAATGCCACTATCACGGCGAAGAGGAGCGAGGTGGTGCCTACCATCTTCAGCGTGGTGGCATAGACGCGCTTCGGGTCCTCGCCGTCCTTACTCATGAAGCGGAAGAACGTTGTCTCCATACCATAGGTAAGCAGAACGATGAGCAGCGCCACATAAGCGTAGACATTAGTGATGATGCCATACTCACCTCCGGAGGCCTTGAAGTTGGCCGTCTGGATGGGTACGAGCAGATAGTTGATGAACCGGGCCGCGATACTGCTCAGACCATAGATGGCAGTATCCTTGAACAATGATTTTAAGTTTGCCATAATAGCGTGTTTAATTTGTAGAGGCCGGCGTCAGCAGAGGGCTGTTCTGAGCTTCAAGCTCCGAAGAATACATAGGCCACGGCAATGGCTGCCAGCACGCCGGCGAAATCGGCCAGCAGACCGCAGGCTACGGCATGGCGGGTGTACTTGATATTCACACAGCCAAAGTAGACTGCCAGTATGTAGAAGGTGGTGTCGGTGCTGCCCTGGAAGAGACAACTCAGACGCCCCACAAAAGAGTCGGCACCATAGTTCTTCATTGCCTCCACCATGAGGCCGCGTGCTCCGCTTCCGGAGAGTGGCTTCATGAAGGCTGTGGGAAGGGCACCTACGAAATCGGTGTTGAGGCCGCATTGCTTCACGCACCAGGCTATGCCGTTGATAAGCATGTCCATGGCGCCGGAGGCCCTGAAGACACCGATGCCCACAAGCATTGCCACCAGATAGGGAATGATGCGCACGGCTGTGGTGAAGCCGTCCTTGGCACCATCGACGAAAGCGTCATATACATTGACTTTCTTGGCGAATCCTGCTACGATGAAGGCCACGATGATGCTGAGGAGGATGAGGTTGCTGGCCAGGTTGGTCACTGTGGCCATGGTGTCTTTGTCCATCTGCCCGAAACCCCAGATGACAACGCCTACGAACGACACCAGGGTGAGCAGCGTAATGAGCAGCACCGGGTCAAGAAGATTGATGTGCTGCCAAAGGCCGGTGATGATGATTCCGGCCAGGGTGGCCACGGTGGTGGCCAGGAGAATGGGGATGAATACGTCGGTGGGCACTGCCGCACCCATGGAGGCACGGATGCTCAAGATGGTAGTGGGAATGATGGTGAGTCCGGAGGTGTTGAGCACCAGGAACATTATCATGGGGTTGGTGGCGGTGTCTTTCTTCTTGTTGAGCTCCTGCATCTGCTGCATGGCCTTGAGCCCCGTGGGGGTGGCAGCGTTGTCGAGCCCGAGCATGTTGCACGCTATGTTCATGAAGATACTCCCCATGACAGGATGGTTCTTGGGCAGCTCGGGGAAGAGCTTGGTGAAGATGGGGCTCAGCAGCCGCGTGAGGAAGTTTACGGCGCCGGCGCGTTCGCCAATCTTCATAATGCCGAGCCACAGTGCCAGTACACCGGTGAGGCCGATGGATATCTCAAAAGCGTTTTTTGAAGAGTCGAAAGTAGAGTCCACTATCTTCTGGAAGACGGTGGCATCACCCATGCACAGGCTTATCACTGCGAAGAGGAAGGCAATGACAAAGAAGGCGATCCAAATGTAGTTGAGAACCATTTGGCTGCAAAGTTACTCAGAAAAGGATAAACCCCCAAGGATTCATCAGGTTTTTTCGTTGCCGGTGGATGCGAACGGTTGAAGTTTACGGAGTCGGCGCGGTGTCGTTGCAGCGACAGAAGGCGGGCATTAATAAGCTTTAACTTGTAATCTTCGGAGGATTGCCACAGAATGGCTACTTTTGTGGCATCAATCATAGCAACTATCATCATGAAGAAAGCACTCTTTCTCCTCGCAGTGTGTCTGCTCACGCTTCCTGCACTGTCGCAGGATTTTTCCTTCCCTGGCCGCTCGAAGGCCGATGTCACCCGTCTGCTGTCAGTGCACCCCTGGGGGCACGCCCGTGTGGCTTATTTCGGCGACTCGCTGACCGATCCGGCCGTGGGAGGCTCCGACAATAAATATTGGAGTTTCCTGGAACATTGGCTTGACATTCAATCGTTCGTCTATGCGGTCAATGGGCGGCAGTGGGACGATGTGCCACGGCAAGCCCGACTGCTCAAGGAACAGCACGGCAATGATTTCGATGCCATCGTTATCCTCATGGGTACCAACGACTATAACGCTGGCATCCCCATCGGAGAATGGTTCGACGAGACCACTCTGCAGGTGGAGGCTGCCACGGGTGAGCCTAAGCAGAACTACCTGCGCCGACATCGTGAGCCCTCCATGAATCCGGACACCTATCGTGGGCGTATCAATCGGGCACTGAGTCTCATCAAGAAGCTCTTTCCCACTAAGCAGGTGGTGCTGCTCACCACGCCCCACCGTGGGCCTGCCAACTTTGGCAATACCAATGTGCAGCCCGACGACAACTATCAGAACAAGTCGGGCCTCTATCTTGACCCTTACGTGGAGAGCGTGAGGGAAGCAGGACAGATATGGAGTATGCCCGTAGTCGACCTCTACAGTCTGTGTGGCATCCTGCCTACCTGCACTGAACAGCAACCCTACATGAACGGCGGACACGACCTCCTGCATCCTAACCGCTCCGGCAACCGCCGTATAGCGCTTGCACTCTATTGGCAGTTCTTGAGTCTGCCTTGCAAGATGGAGTAGGGGGGATAGAAAAACAATCAGGGCGCAGGCCAATGAGACTGCGCCCTGAGAATGGGTTGGTAGGAGTAGCAGGAGATGCTCTTTACTGAGTGCTACTTAGCCAGAAGTGACTTAATCTCGCTGTCGAGGTCCTTGATTTGGATATCGCGCTTGTCGACATTGCAATCGCGGCCTAAGAGGAAGAAGGTGGGGATACTCTGTACATTGTATTCGCCCACTGTGGTGCCTTGTACGCCATCCTCGTCGCGCACGCATATCCAGGGCAGTGCCGCAGTTTGCGTCTTCCAGAAGTGGTCGTTGGGGTCGAGCGACACCTGATAGATCTCAAATCCCTGGGCGTGGTATTTGTTGTAGAGATTACGCAGCCACATGATGCGCTTTGTGGAGCCATCAGCACCGAAGACATGGAAGTCGAGCATCACGACCTTTCCCTTCAAATCGCTTAGCCTGCGCGTCACACCCTTATTGTCGGGAAGCGCAATGTCAATGATACCCGTTGTGCTCACCTTGGCTGCACTCATGGTGGCTTGTGCCTGCTCGTTGCGCAGAATCCGCACATCCCTCATCCCCTGAATGGCGATGTTGTGGAGATTGAGGCAACGATCCGACTTAGGATAGAGCTGGTCCCAACTTGTGGCAACGGCAGCATACACCTTAATGTCCTCAGCGTTGTTGCGGGGATTGAACAGCAGCATGCTCATATTGTTGAACACGACGGTCTGGAAGAGGGCAAAGTAGGCATACGACTTCATCGGTTCCTTGTAGATGTAATTGAACTTCACGTTGTTCTTGTAGGCCGTTATCACTTGGGCACAACTGTCGTTGACCTGCTGCTGGCTCAGGTTAGGGCTCTGCTGGATGGAGTTCAACTCGTTCTGCAGGTTATACTGCATGATGGAAAGCTCCTTGATTTTGGAGCAGTTGTAGGAGCCTTTCACCTCGTAGTTGGTCGACATCGTGGGGTAGGCAGCCTTGAAGCTGACAACCTCGGTGGAATCAATCGAAAGGTTGATAATCTGCCCGGCTATGCGCAGACGGTAGAACTCGGGCGACTTCCCTACTTTCCCCGAGAAGTCGAACGCTCCGTCGGCGTCGAGCTTTACAGAGTCTTCTACGACGGGGCCGTTAAGACTCATGTTCTCGAAATAAAGTATAGAGTCCTTGGCCTCAGTGATGGTGCCGTTCACCTCGAATTTCTTGTTGTCACAAGAGACGATAGTCAGTGCAGCGAGCACGGCGAACAGCGCTGTACGGGATTGGAATATTCTCATGTTTCTTTAGTATTTCTTGTCTTTATTGATTGCAAAAGTAATAGAATTGTGCCAAAGCACAAAAATATTGGTCTTTTATTTGTCGTTACCCGATAAAAAAGCCTGCTATATCGTTGCTGCTTAGTGCGTCTACTCACCATCTGCTCTTCTTGTCCGCAGCAGCTCCGTAGGCCTCGGCCTTCGGCTTGCGATGGTCGGCCTCGCTGAGCGTTCCAGCCCTGGGGGCAGCATGCTTACGGCATATGGCGTAGATGTCTCCGCCAATTGGCGTACATAGCTCCGGCATATGGCGTAGATGTCTCCGCCAATTGGCGTAACATCCGGTACCCCTGGGGCATAGCGTCCCGTCGTTGCCGATTTTAAAGTCTGGAGAGTGGCGGCGAAGGATGAATGATTTGGGCAATTGAATGTCGGGAATGAGAAAAGAGATTAAAAATCGCTCATGTATTCGGCCTCTGTCGTTTCTTTTTCGTAACTTTGCATGGTTTATATAGAGAAATGAAACACCCGTTAATGATTACGCTGATAGGCTGCTCTTGCTTGGTCTTCAGCTCTTGCTTCAAGGAAGAGGCGCGCAATGCGGAATGCGATGTTCTTGCCGTGTCGGTGCAGCCTGCCGACCCCTTGTCTGTGTTCTACCATGCCACGGATACGCTCCAAACCCTTGCTTCGGCCGATAGCGTCGCCATATTCCCCGTACGGTGGAATCATGCCGGCGACCTGTCTACGCTTCAGCCTCACTTTGTGCTGACGCCGGGGGCCACCATCAGTAAAATGGATGGTAGTGTCGATGCTGCCAAGGGTGGCGTCTTGCACTATCGCACCACTTCTGAGGACGAAGTTTGGCACCGATATTACACTGTGGTGTTCAAGCCGGATGTGATGACGGAGAATGACACGCTGAAGTTCGACTTTGAGAACTATGAGCTTGAATCCAGGGAAAAGAAGTATTATGTCTGGCTGCAGCCCCATGAGGATGGGCTTCTCTATGCCGACTGGGCATCGGGCAATGGCGGCTTCCGTATGAGCATGGGCTCAGTGCCGCCTGAGGCTTATCCCACGGTGCCTGTGAAAGAGGGCTTCGACGGTGCCTGCGTGAAGCTGGTCACTTCCAGTACGGGTGCCTTTGGACAGATGGCCCATAAGCCTATTGCAGCAGGCAATCTGTTTCTCGGCTCTTTTGATGCCACTTCCGCCGTGCTCGACCCGATGCGGGCCACGCATTTCGGGGTTGTCGTGAGCCAGCGTCCGGTCACGCTGTCGGGCTATTACCAGTATCGCCCGGGTGCCACCTATCAGGATGAAAACGAGAAGACCGTCACGGGGGCTGTCGATTCGGCAGCTGTCTATGCGGTTCTCTACCGCAACCATGACGACAAGACGGGACAGCCCATAACGCTCTATGGCGATAATGTAAAGACCAGCAGCCAGGTGGTGGCCATCGCCGACATGGGCTATGTGAAACCGACAAGCGAATGGACAGCTTTCAGTGTCGACTTTAAGTATGATTCCGACATCGACTGGCAGTTGCTTTCCAGCCGTGGTTATAGTATGGCCGTGGTATTCTCGTCGAGCAATGAAGGCGATAAGTTCCGCGGTGCTATTGGCAGCACGTTGCTAATCGACAAGGTGAGGGTTGTTTGCAAGAAAGAACAGTAACACGATAAATAGATGAAGATGAATAGGCCTATTAGGGTTATCGTTTTCTGCCTGCTGTTGGCGTCGGTACCCGAAGTCAAAGCCCAGCGATGGCTGGGTGATGCCACTCTGAGACTGTGCGCAGGTTGGAATGTAGGAGGTACTGCACCTGTGGGGCTGCCGGCATCAATCCGCAGTCTCAATACCTACAAGTTGCAGCCCAATCTGAGTTTCGGGCTCACCGTGGACAAGCCTATTGCTGGCCACTGGGGGTTGGAGACGGGCTTAGTGTTTGAAAATAAAGGTATGCGCACAGATGCCGGAGTGAAGAATTATCATATGGACATTGTGCGTGGCGGTCAGGAACTGGAGGGACGCTTCACGGGAAGCGTGACTACTTCGGTGCGAGAGTGGATGTTTACGGTCCCCGTGCACGCCACCTACGCCGTCGGCAGCCGACTCACGTTGCATGGAGGTCCTTATTTCTCAGTGCTTACCTCCAAAGGCTTCAGCGGTGCCGCCCATAATGGATATTTGCGGGTGGGCAATCCCACGGGTGTGAAAGTGGAGTTAGGAAGTGATGAAGCCACGCGTGGCAACTACGACTTTTCCGACCATATGCGTTATCTGCAGTGGGGCTTAGGTGTGGGTGCTGATTGGTATATGGGACCGCGCTTCGGCTTCTATGCAGCTCTCAACTGGGGACTCAGCGGTATCCACCACAGCGACTTCCACACCATCGAGCAGACACTTTATCCCATATTCGGTTCAATAGGATTCACTTATAAACTCAAAAATAAAACATCATTATGAAGCATTTCTTTACCCTTGCCCTGCTGGGCTTGTTCTCCTTGGGTGTGTCGGCTACTGACTTCACTGACAACCTGAAGGTGACCGTCAATGGCACCAGCACAGAGCAGAAGGCAGTTGTGAGCGTGAGCTCGGACAACAATGTCTACACGCTTAGTTTGAAAAACTTTGTGCTATCGCTGGGCGGACAGCAGATGGGTATCGGCAATATTACTATTGCTGATCTCCAAGGTGAGCAGCGTGATGGCTACACGCTGTTACGCGGAAAGCAGAATATCAGAATAACAGCGGGCGACGACTCTTCGGTCGGTATGTGGATGGGTCCGATGCTCGGCGAAGTGCCCGTAGACGTGAAGGCTAAGGTGACTGAC
>ONMG01000301.1 GCA_900318855.1 uncultured Prevotella sp. | reverse complement strand
TGATCCGTAATATCCATTGTTTGAGGAGTGATAACAACTCGAGATGAGGAATTGCGGAGGAGATATTCAGTACAGTTGCCGGTGAGGGGTAGGTGACGGCGGTAGGCGTTCTTCTGAGAGATCCACCAATTCTCATCATCGATATCTTTTACACCCTTTATCTTGGGATTGTCGCCTACGAAGACAGCCGATACGCTCAGCATTCCATTATTGAGTAAATAACGATAGGCATAAAGATGGGAACGGTCGCCGAGATGACCCTTTTCGTCAAGGCCTTTAAAGCGAAGCGCATAAACAATGTTTCTCCCATTACTCTTATAATCGGAATAGCAACTGAGTTTTTGCCCGGATAACCACTGGACGGTTTCGGGATTGTTCTCCACTTTGGAACCATCATCAAAACGCACTGGAACTCCTTGGAATTTCGGAATGAGCACTGCCATCTGTTCCTCTGTAGGAACCTGGTATATTTTGTTACGTATCGTAAAGGTCTCGTTTATAGAGCCGTTGTATCCAGCATCAGCACTTTTGAAAGGTGCCAATGATTTACGGTCAAGAGCGATGTTGCAATCGGCTATGATTGAGAGAGGCTGGTTAGAATCGGCTTCATTCATTAATCGCTGACCTGTTTGCAAGGCCTCATCGCTAATGGAATTTATGATGTCGGTTGATGGCTCCAACGTTAGGACAACTTGAAATCCGGGGGCTTTGCTTTGCTGTGCCTGTGTGCAAATACTAACAGGCACCATCAGCAGGAGTAAAAAGATATACTTCTTGTAATTCATTATTTGTCAATTAAAATTCCAACTTGTCAATACTTTTATTTTATGCTTATAGCCTTCAACTTGGTGTAATCTTTGATAATGCTGTTGATACCGTCGTAATACTGCTTTTCTGTAATCTTCCGGTCCATACCATTGGTGTTACTATAGTAGCTGCTGCCACTGAAGTGGAAGTAGTTTCGGTCTGGATCAACTGATAGAGTATTGCCTGTCTTTACCATCCAGCGAGCACTGCCATTAGTATTACCATTATCAGAGAACACCGCAAAGAGCCCTTTGTTGGCAATCCACACCCATTCGAAGACATCCTTGTTATATACCTGAATGCCCTTTCCAGCATCGGCACCAAAGACGATGAGTTTCTTGTCATTATTGGCAATGACTTCCTTCTGTCCGTCGCCATCGATATCCAACTGGAAATATTCCTTCAAACCCATGTCGGCATGTTGGCTGGCAAAAGTCTTGAAAGCAGCAATTGCTGCCTGCTCATTCTTTGCGATCATCTCCACGCTTGGAGCGCCAGCTACCGATTTGTCTTTTTTCTTTCCTGCACCTAAGAAAATGAATACAGCCACACCTATAGCGAGAACAGCGCAGATGACAGCTATCATAATCTTCTTTTTCTTGGAGCTGTTTATGTCCTCATCTTCGCTCTCAGAATAGTCAAAGGCGTTATCCAACTCCTTTGGTGTATCTGCATTTCCAGACTTATCATCAGGCTTGTCTTCCTTTTCAGGCTTATCAACAGACTTGCCATCATTGACATCGAGCGAGAACTCTCCATCAGAAAGTTTTTCATCTTTGGCAACATCTGTCGAAGCATCAGCCTTATCGCTCTTTTTTTGCCCCTTCTCTTTCTGGGCAGCTGCCTCCCTTTCTGTTCTTTCTTGTTCAGCTCTCTCACGGGCTTTCTTAAGTCTTCTTTCTTTTAGTTTTCGAGCGATCTCTTTATCGACTATTGGAGCACCAGAGGGAGCCTTAGTTGCTACTTGGGCTTGATCAATTTGGGCTTGCTCTGCTTCCGGAGCCATCACTTTAGGCGATTCTTTTATTGCCGATTTTATAACGTCCGATGGAGTCAATGGCGCTTTTGGCTTAGCGGGCTCCGGAGCCTTGGAAACCAAATTCTCGATTTGAGGCTGTGACTGTACTGATGGCTCAATAGGCTGTGACTGAGGAGCAGAAACTGGTTGTGACTGTACCGGGACGGGCTGAGGCTGTATCGGAGATGCGGCAACAGGCTGTGCAGATACTACTTGTGCTTGAACGGGCTGTGCTTGAACGGGGCGTGCCTGAACAGGCTGTGCTACCACAGGTTGTGCTTGAATAGGTTGTGCTTGAACAGGCTGTGCCTGAACAGCGTTTGCTGTTATAATGCGAGCTTGAACGGGTTGCGCCACAGTCGTATTATTTAAAACGGGCTGGGCTGAATCAATCGTCGTTCCGGCAGGATTAGCGAAAGGCGCACCACAGTTTGGGCAGAACTTCTCTCCAGGACGCTGTTTGGTGCCACACTTGCTGCAGAATAGCAGATTGTCATCCCCATTCACCGGTTGAGGAGATGGGGTTGGCTGGGGAGTGACCGGAGCCGCCTGTACTGTTTGAGCCATAACGGGGGCAGGCTGTGCAGGGCCTGCAACTGAAGCCATAGGCTGCGAAGCATCGGGCGAAGGCTGAACTGGTTGAAAAGATCCAGGGGAAGGCTGGGCCAGCTGCGAAGCCTCATGGGTTGGCTGAGCAGGTGTGTCATCAATGGCATCCGTAATGTCCACAGGCGACATGACTTGTTTACAGCATGGACAAACGACCTTGTCTATTCGGGCATTCTTGCTCGATTCAAATTTATATCTGCATCTATGGCATGTATACTTATATTTCATATCTTTCCTCTTTTGTTTTTATAATTTATATCACTGTATCTTCTGATATGCCACCTCCATAAGACTGGTCAGACTATCACAAGTGGTCGGGTCAACAAGTCCGTTGGATTTATACACATTCTCACGGTCCTTAAAAGTTAGATAGAGTTCCTTAGCTTCGTTTTTACTTTTCGACCATGATTTCATACTATCGACCAAATTAGTCAAGTCGACTTTATATTGGTTGCGGAATGTAACGGCCTTTGGTGAATGTACCCGCGTAAGATAAGTATAGCACCCTCCGCCAGCCATTATCAATATGGCAGCAAATATCAAGATGACTTTTATAATTCCTTTCTTCATGATCACTTTTATTATTCTGCAGAAGACGATGTTGCAGACTCTGGAGAAGTTTGTTTTTTTTCTTCGCCTTCCTTCAACGACTTCGATTCATTGTCCTTAGCGTTATTATGGTTTGTATTGCCATTTGCACTCCCTTTAGCATTTACATCCTTATCCGAATTTCTTCCCGATGTATTCTTTGACGATGTCTCAGGGCTTTTTTCAACCTTCTTATATGTCACAATATAGCTTTGACCACCTCTTGATACGGTTTCTCCCTCATCAGGCAACGTTTCCACAGAGCCCGAATCAGTCGATATCCTGCCATCGCCATTCTCCATATCAGATTTTGGAGATAATACATAACCCAAAAGAACCATAACTGCACTCCACAGCAATAAGCCTATAACTTTGATTGCTGCGCCAGACAATATCTTCTTTTTCGGACGGTCTATTTCGCTCATAAATATATTATGCTTCTCCAGTGTAAGGAGGTTGCATATCCCACGATAGTCCTGTAGGCCCTGTTTTGTGACTGTGATGACGGCATTAGCGCACTGGCTTGCAGGAATACACAAAGCGGCACCAGAACGCAGAACTTGCCCGTTCACCATGAGAACGAAGCCGCTAAGCGTCTTACCTTTGCATGACACCCGGAAATCGTCAAAACTCACGATCCGTTCCCAAGGCAAATTATTAGGGAAAGAAAAGTTCTGCTGAGGCACCGTTACCGATAAGTTGGTAGTGACATCTTTAAATCCTGGTCTATGAAGGAGAAATTGCAGAGCATGATTCTGGCGGACCCGAATAGGCACTCTAAAGGGTTGTCGGTTCCAATAGACCTCAATCCGATTAGGATTGGCTCCTTCTGTAGGAGGATAAAGGATTCCCGTCGGCTCAAAGGGCATGTTGCTCAGGTCGGCAAGCTGTGACCTTATAGAAGGGTTCACAGCTGAGGCCGTGGCCAGGTCAAAGAAGAACACAGCATCATAATGCTTATAGTAATTCTGATTCAGGTCACGGTTGATAATATCGGCCAGATATGGATACGGAGTACCTTGCCCGAAGACGCGGAAGGCCTGCTTGCCACTCTTCTGAACAGTCTCAATATCCAAGAAGTTATTAGCAGGATAGGCTTTCTGAACGAAGGCGTCCAGATTGTCGTAGTTCTCGCCTCCTGACAGCAAGTCCTGCTGGGCATAAGCAATAAGATTGGTGATATCGGAGGCTGGGACCGTGATGTCTTTGTCCATGAAAATCCATACGGCATCATAGTCGCCGGTACGGCCAACGGCGAGAGGCCGGATCACCGTAAAGAAAGCTCCCAGCTCATTATAGGCAAGCATATAAAAGACATTGCTTATCTGCAGGTGGTTGATATAGTTTCGCAGGTCGAATGTCTTGTTGTACCATGCACCCTTTCTACTTATTCTCAGATCGCGCAGACCTCCCTGTGCCTTCTGAACGAGGATTTCTAATTTGTTTTCCATATTGCTTAACCTCTAAATTTATCCATAAATGAGCCGAATTTGCTCGGTTTATAACTATAACAGCGCTGCAAGAGCAGATTGACCATCCTTGATGAAGCCTCACCGTTAAAGCGACAGTAATCCTTAAAGCAGACTTCGCCAATACTGAACGGCATGATATTCACTTGCCCGCCGTTGATCTCATTGTCCTCGCAGATACGCTTCATATTATTAAAGAATCCAAGATAGTTCTTGGCCATATATTCTTTCAGATGCTGTTCCATTGAGCCGCCACATTTTGCCTTGTCTGTTTTCGTGATAAGGATGTAGATGGCATCGGTCTGGTCACGGAAAACTCCTTTTGCTGCTAAATGCATGGCAGCCGAATTGAGATATTCAGCCTGTGGCAAATCGTTGTATTTGCGATCCTCGGCACCATATTCGATGACAAAGAAATGGATCTTCCGGTTGCTCGATCTGTTATTGAGCAAGATATTGTCGAGTGTGTTCAAAGCTTGCTGCTGGTCTTCACGTAGTTGCTCGCCGGCATCAGCATTAAAGAGGCAAGTGAAAAGTTCACCAGCCATATCCATACAGGCTATAGGATGAATGCGCATCTCATTGTCCTGCAGCTCAAACCGCATTTCATAGGTTGACGTAACTGGTGTGCCTCCAGGCAGCCGGCAAATCTTTCCCTCGACGAACAACGACGACAGTCGGTTCATATAGCCGAAGCCCTGACAAGTATTATCGGGGAGCATACTTCGGGCCACAGTGCCGCTCTTAGCCATACTGAGGATACCACCCAAAGCGCAGGTCTTTCCCGATGAAGGTATACCCCAGAAATAAATTTCCGTACACTGGCTGTCAATGGAGTACAACGGTTGTGGAGCCTCAAAACTCTGAGAGGTTTCGTTTTGCATCATCTTATTGATGAAGTCGTCCTCAATGCCACACTGGCGAAGGTCGTAACGGCTGATGATACCGCGCTGAAGGATAGTACTGCAGGCTGCTGAGGACAAGATGTTGTGGTCTTCACGGATGACATCAAGAACATCGTCCATTGTAATAATGCCACATTCCTTTAAGTCGACGATAGCATCACAAATTTCCTCACCACTGTTGGCAAAATTGAAGCGAGCCTTAAGAATGTCCTTAGCATTCATTCTGGAAGACTCGTCATTCTCAATGAGCGTAATCAGATTATTGGCCTCAAAGAGATGTTCGCTGTCAGGATATTTTTGCTTGAACTTTTGAAGCATGTCCACCTCAAGGGAGTCCTTTGCGACCAGCCAGTCGGCTTCCTCTGCCCCGACGGAGGAATAGGGATCCTCGTATTGGACATTTTCCGATTCCGCTGGGGTGACGGGAGGTGCTGGCTGTGCGTTCAAGATAGCCTCAACCTCCATTTTCATCTTTGGCGTGAAGTCGCCTTCTGTCATATTGCACAGCTCCTGCAACGTGACAATTCCATCCTTGATATAGCCAGCGAGTTCCGCTGCACTATATTCTTCTACGTTATCTAATATTGCTTGTTTTTTGGGCATAGTTCCAATATATTAATCGAGTGTAAAAGTTCCCTTGTCGGTGGGACCAGACTTACTTCTTGCATTGCTGGCAGTCGGGGCATCAGCAGGTTGCTTAGAAGTAGAATTCTTTCTTGCACTTTGGGCATCGAACAGCTTATATCTGCTTTTCGGATTTCTCGGTTGCAGATAATAAGGGAAAAGCATCAGCAGATAGCACAACAGGCCGGTAAGGATTGCAGGCAATCCTGGAAAGTGAGGTGTTGAATACAGTTTACTGATATCCTCCAGACGGAAAATGATTGGCTGCAAGCTAGAAGCATTGGCTTCAAAAAGAGCTACCTTTCCAGAATTTTTCTCTGCAAGGAGCCTTGGTTTCGACAAGGTCACGAGTTGTTCGTTCCACCCTAACACCGATGCCTCAATCTCCTTCATGTTTCCCAGGAGGAATACATTCCATACGCCACAACCTTCCCCCGCTTTATCCATCCATTGGAAAGCCTCTTTGCGCATTTTCTGATAATCGGGTGGAAGCAGCTGTAAGCGAAGGATGTATTTCAGATTTTCCCTATGACGCTCTGTTTTTACGTTCGCATCAGTGTATTCTTCAAAAGATGCTATTCGGCTATTGGCATATCCCTCATAATCGGTAAAAAGATTCCGGCTGAAGTCTATTACTCCATTAAAGAGGCGGGAGAGTTCTGCGCTCCGCCCAAGCACAGTCCAGAAATGGGAATACGGAATGAAGGTGGCCACAGCCACTACTCCATATAAGGTAAGAGAAAATGCTTCAAGCCTACTGTTCCTTTGAAAGTTATGGCTGGCACCTTTAAACATCTGTGGCAACCATGAAGCGACAAACAAGAGCAGGAATGCTGCTACTGACACTTCAAAACCCAACTTGAAATTGCCATTGCTAAGATAGACTATGCCCATAAAGATGATGCTTACAGTAAACATCAGTGCTATGAGGGCTATAACCTGACCTAAAGAAAATTTTGTTGTCTCTTTTTCCATATCAATGACGTACTAAATAAGGTGACTGGACGACACGGCAGCTGCGCCCATTATTTCCTATGATGATGTCGGCTATCTGAGCATCATGCCCTTGACGGATTTCATGAGGGACATTGTATTCCCATGTATGGCCATTGAAGGCCACCTCTGCCTTTGCTCCATTATTGCGACCGCCATCATAGTTGCGGATAAAAAGCTTGTAATGTCCATCGCGTAGTTTTGTAGGATCTGCCCAGACTATATTCTCGACACCTGCTGCCGCTGGGCGAATAGCATCTACATCAAGTTGGCCTCCCATAGAGCTTGGTACACGCAATCCATTCTGGAAGGAGATTTCCTTACGGTCAGGCTGAATGGCATGAGCATCGAGATCGACATGATCATGCCCCGACTGATTCCACATGATGGAGAATCGCATATAGGCATTGATATCGCCCCCGGCCTGCTTCACGCCATCACTGATATCTGTCTGCGGTGTATTGCCATCATCCGAGCCTTGATCGTTGACCACTATAGTATCATAAATGACCTGACCGTCAGAATCACACATGATTTGTCCATCATGTCTTCGTGGAGTCAACTGGTAAGTTGGTACGGAAGGTATATAGTATTTCTGATAGGTACCATCAGGATCATCATCACCACCCCACAGAACGTGATCACGATGACCGCAGCCACGAAGAAGGAACGAGAGCACCCACAGCAAGAGCAGCAAAAGCAGCAAAGCCAACAACCACTTCAGGCAGCCAAAACTACTGAGCCATATCCAGAAACGACGCCACCAGGGAACGCGGTCATAGCAAGCCGTAAAATACAGATCGCTGTTTACTACACTTCGAAGAGGATCCGGGCTCCAGCAACGGAACACATAACTCTCATCAGCCAGCACAGAAGGGACCATGTAGGGCGAAATGGTTGAGCCTTGCTTTAGCATAAGGGTGTTAGATCCGTTCACCCTTCCATGGGCACCACCATCGAAGACTACACTAAACTGCGGCACCTCTATAGGAGGAGATGGTGGCGGAGCTATTGGCTCTTCCTCGATGGGAACGATTGGAACGACTGGTGTTGGGGCTGCCTCGTCCTTCCTGAAGGTGGCATGAAATATGAGATTGCTCTTCACAATAATGCCCTGAGGCTTTGGGACCCATCCAAGAAAGATGTATCCGTCCTTGACTTTCAACTTTGGGAGATCGGCGGTTTGTATCTCAGCATTTTCTTTTCGATGAATAATACGCTCGTTCTCATTTACAAGTTCAGCCCCTTCTCCCGGATCGAACACCACCGTGTAATCCTTCACAAAAGAATAATTGTACGTGATGCTTCCCTTTGCAGCATAGCTGTCGCCGGAGAACCTCATTCCCCAGGCCACAAGAACGATATTGCTGTCGTAGCAGAAGAGGAAGTCGTCTTGCATACCTTTCAGAGCATTGCCAAGGATGGTCTTCGCCTCGCCGCGGAGCTTCTGAAGCAAATCGGCAAAGTCGCCCATCGTTGTCTTCTTTATCTGCTCATATTTCTGGCGTTCAGCTCCTTGTAGTTCCGTAAGGCGCACAGGCGTATCAGTCCATTCGCTGGCATACCAAGTAATGGCATCATCTTCAACAGAATACTCCGGACGAGCCAGGAATCCAGTATGATTAGGAAGATATTTCCTCACGATGTTGTTCACACTGTCATAGCGCATATACATAGGATCAGAGCCTATGCCCTGGATCTCTGTGAAATTCTTTAATTGTGTAGTACACAATGCTTTCATCTGCCGGAATGAAGCCATATCAGTTTTCGTTTAATTGTTCTATTAATTTTCCTACTTCCGCATTTTCCTCCTCGTCGAAAGCTATATCCTTGCCCGTGGCAGTAATGCCCTCAACCACATCAGTTTCCCAACGCTTGAAGTTGGCCCAAAGCGGGAGCTTGCTCAGTGTGCTCCGGCTCTTCTCATCAAAGCTCTGGAAGCGTAGCAAATCGGCCGATTTATCAAAAGCACCTAAGACCTCTTTCATAGGCATCTTCTTCTTCAGCCGATCATCTGTCTTACCAACATTACATATGAAGTCGTTAAGCAACAAGCAGACGGAATCCGTAATGATGTTGATCTGTACGCCAAGGTCTGAATAGGTCTTTTCGTAGAGCGTTATCTTGTCGACTATCTGCTGACGGATATTCTGCAGACGATACTTAACCTCAAACATTCCGGCTATACGGTCGGAATGGCGCAGCCTTTGCCCCACTTTGTTGGCAGCCTCACCAATGAAGCTCACCCAATAATCAGTAATGTTTTTTGCCAGTACATCAGCTTCTGTCGTCAATACTTCACTTTGTCCACTGATCACATCCTCAAGATCAATGTTCTGCATCTTAAGACCTTGTTTGATGGTACGCTCGTCAGTATGATAGAGGTTAAGAAGTTTCTGCAAATTCTCATCCCGTGTGCCAGTGGCTGTTATTCCGGCATTCAGACGTATCACATTTACCATTGTGAAGTCGACGGGCGTTTCTTTTTTATGCCGCAAGATATCGCTCACTATATTGCGAATCTCATCAGGCTGAACCATAAACTCATTGATCATGCTTCCGAAAGCAGCAGGAGTCATCAAGTCGAGGGAGAAACTTATCTCACCGGCCACGCGCTGAGCTTCTGCCTGCTTCTCAGCGATGTCTGAGCTAACGTAATACTGTTTCAGAACATCCACGAGCTCGGCTCGAATCTCAGAAGCCTCTTTATCATACTTCTGCTGACGGGCCGATTCTATAACGAGCGACACATTATTGAGAGCATCAATGACAGCCATACTTCCATCATGATTCAAGGAAGCAGCCGCCTCCCATGATTTCTCAGGATGGGCGAAATGTTTTTTTACGAAAGGAAAGGTCACGAACGACTGCTTAAGATCGTCCATATATTCGGGGTAGTCGGCTGGATGCTGTACCTCTTTTTCAGGCGAGACGCCTGCCTTATAGCCTTGGAAGACTCCCTGTCTGGCACTCCAGAAATAATCGCGAAGGAGATATATGCTCTGAAAAGCTTCACTGGAGAACCCCTTTGAAAGATCGACCCAATGATCGAACCATGAATAGATGTTTGGACGAATCACCTCATTACAGAGATGATTCTCAAAACGTGTCTTCCAGCGATCGCTCAGCGGCACTTTCTCGTTTCTTTCCTTTGTTTCATTGGTCCATTGAAGGTCACAATTGAAGAACGTGCTTACAATCATGAATGGAGAGGTAAAATTAGTCGTAGCGATATACTCTGAGCGCTTTTCAGCCGTGGCACCTATATTGGTGCGAATCCAGTTATCGAGGATTTCTCCCAGTTCACTCTCCGGCTTGTCTTGATTCTGGCAGAACAGAACCGAATTAATCCTAAGTGCGTGACTATACTTATTGAAGAGATAAGCCACCTTGCCACGACGCGTCATCATAGCAAGCTCTGTAGGAATACTGTCTTCAGGCAGCTTCATCCGGTGACGAGCTCCAGGAAAATCAAGCAGGTCGAACTGGTGAAGGAAAGGACGTTCCCTGGCCGAGCTTTCCGGCAACTGAAGCACGAGCTCGGCGATCAAAGCGGAAAGAGACGCCTTAGAGAAATGCTCTGTCAGCGTCTGCCCATCTTTACTATATACGTCAATGTATTCAGAGTAGTTCTCGTTCATCGCTGCGGCTGTATTCTTTCCGAAGAGATAATCAAGCCACGTAATATCAAGGATGGTTCCTTTCTCACGCAGCACCAAATCAAAAGGAGCATAGATTTCCGACTGGAAATGGAGCTTAGCATACTCGTCCACTAACTTTTTGAAGAGTCCGGTTATCTCCTGATTATTATTCCATAGCAAGGAGAACACGTCCGCCCAATGCTCCGGATGGATATGAGCTATAGCCGCTGACACCTTCCTGCAGAAGCGTGAGCCATAAATGTTGCTCGTAGTACTGCCTATGACGGTATTGAGGTATTCCTGAATGATATAGATGTCGTCCTCTGAGACAAAATCCTGCACATAGTCTTTGTCGACTATCGCTGGCAGAATATCATCCAGCTTCAAATTGATCTCATCGGTCTGTATCAGATTGCCGGCATCAGCCTTGACATCAAGATAGAAAGAATCTGTGAGCATCGTTACGATGTCTGACACCGTCAGCAGGCGTATGCGAACCTTTCCACCCTTAGCCGCTTCGTCCGGTTTTATCGTAAAACGGGTGATGATGCCCGTCGACTCCTTCTTGGAAGTGTTTCCTCCGCTTGGATTGATGTCATTGATAAAGCTATATTTATGTCCGCCAGAGAGTATCGTCAGCTCCTCATCTGCCGTCGACAGCAAGCTGCTTATCAGGTAAGATTTACCATTCTGGCTCTCTCCATAGGCTGCTGCAGAACATTTCTCCTCCAGAGCGAAGTGAATCCTCTTCAAATGGCGGCGCAGCTCCTTTACATGAGCCACGGGAAAGGAATTCTTCTCATATTTGGCCTGCCATGCCAGCGCCTGCTTCACGACATCCAGTAATACATCTATTTTCTTGATAACGTCTATAGTTGTTTCGTTTAGAAATCAAAAGCTCCGGAATCCAACCAATAGCAATCCTCTGCTCCCAGACTTTGTATGTGGATCTCTACATCCTTTTCATTGAGATCATTATTATATGCATCAGCTACGCGCTCTATCCGGAGATCTTCCTTATCCATTGGGTTACGGGAGACAATCAATTTAAATGGCATTTGCCGCTTCAGTTTGTCGGTCTCGTCCTTTACCAGATTGTAGACCTGCTCATCAGAGATGTCGGATGTTTCCTTTTCCATCTTTGCTCTGACACGCCTGCGGATAGCTTCATAGTTGAAGTCGACGGTGTAAAGAGGCCGCTCTGGATAGCCCTCAATATCCTCCTGCCGGATTTGGAGGAAGACAGGAAGTGTCTTCACAAAGACCTCTCCGCGGTTGTTTTCTGGCGTAATGCAGTAACTCTGCCCGGCAGAGGTTACCACCGGCTTTTCCACATAGTTGATAGTCGACTTGAGATGCTCACCAAGCAACGACTTGTCTAATTTGAAGTTTGCCAACTGGGCAAAGTCGGACGAGTAGTATCCTATCATAGCTCCTACAGCCACCACCGTCTTCTGGTTGCGGATATATCCTGTGTTGTTTCCATACGGATACCAATCGCCTACATAATATCTCGATAGAGGTATAAGGCGGTTTGGTGCTACCGCATAATATTTCCGGAAGAGATCGATCACCGGTGGCAATGTCGTGGGACGGCCTGAAAGAATAATTATATCACAGGCATAAGCATACATCATTGCGGAAATTTTCTTTACCAGAGGCTCCATAGTTTTGGTTATCAACTCAGAGACATGACTGCTGCTGTATTCCCATTCAAGATCCTCAAAGCGGAAGCCAAAGAAACTGGCAAAGCCATTCAGCACGTACGGGTTAGGCCTGTTGTCGGCAAAGACCTGCTCGTAGTGGACGGTACAATCGCGGCTCTCTCTTCTGTTGAGGTCGAGATAATGGCAAGCCAAAGGCACCAGAACCTGAATGTTGAAATCGCGGCGCAGTAATCGCTGACTGATCGACTGTCCGTTATAGTCATGACCGAAGAAATTCTTTAGCTTCTGCATGATATTGGGATCCTTCTCTCCTTTTCTGTATATAGCAGAGTAGTCACCACTGATAAGCATCTCGCTTATGAGGCTCTTAAGCAAATCGTCGCCAGCGAAATAGAAGCTGTCGTAGAACACAGGATCCGGGATAATCCTCGAGTCAACACTATTGTCATAACTGTATTCATTAATCATGAGATCGGAAGTTCCTGCGCCAATATCCAGCGAACCCAGGGTAAAAGTAGTCTGTCCCTGCTCCGTAGTCTTGCCATAAAGCCTGAAGAAGTCCTGTGCGTTCCCTTTATATTTGTGGCCTATCTCTCCATAGAGATACACAAGCTGGGAACATGTGGCTTCGTCATAATACCACTCTTGCTTGTCATCATCGCCACGCCGATAGGAAGGAATCACCTCCAGGGAGAATTTATCCTGACCAGCACTACCTGCAGAGGACTCGAAGTTGTGTAGCAGGAGAGAAGCTTCTTGAGCCGATCTTACCAACTGTTTCCGCTCCTCCTCCGACATTGTGATCGGGCACGTAATCACCATTCTCTTCAGCCTGCGTGGCATCTGGATATTACCATGGAAACTACGGTAATCCTCACTGTTGATCTGCATGCGAGCTTGGCAGAGAATCTCTAACATACAGAAAGTCATCAGCGATCGACGGCTGTAGGTGTGCTTGCTTCCGCCGAAGCCTTCCCTATCCACAGTACCATTGCTGTTGAGCTGATTGCTCAGTCCTGGGATATTCAGTATGTGGCTCTGCTTGTCGCCTTCCAAGACGAGAAATTGCCATTCCTGCTTAGTGGGTGCCTTATCCCACAGATAACGCTTAGGGCTGGAATAAGTGGAAAGGGTCTCATCAGCAATTTCAGATGCATGAGCTCTGTTCACCAGTTTACTTGCCTCTCTGCCAAGACGCACGAAACTTGGATAAACGAATTCACGACTATCGCGCTCTCCCCACTCTCCGAAATCAGCCTTCCGGAAAGCCAGACGCATCTCAAATGGCTCTTGATAACGGCACACATGTAAGCCTTTCGTGGTACTGACGATATCGGTCAGATCGGTAAGTGCCAACTGAGGCACCTTCTTGAAGTCACCTTTCTCGGAATCCTCCACAAGTAGGGCGGTTGTCTTCGAGTTGCCCACATCAATAAAGATGTCGACGTCCTTCATCAGCACATCGGTATCCTTAAACATTTTCACAGTCGGGAAAAGATGATTCTGTGCTATATAATCAATCAAGACTATATAGGTGGCTATATATGACATCTTATGCTTCTCGCCTTTTATCTTCGATACCGAACGCACCCCGGGGTGAACGGTCTCACGGAGATATTTATTCACATAGCAGCATTGCTCAGTAGCCTCGGAACAATAATCCATCAATAACAGCTCTTCTGGGCAGATCTCGAAGTGAAGCTCATTTTGGAAATTGTCCGGAAAGACTGGGGCTTCCTGTAAGGGGTCGTTGCCTTCTCCGGTACGGGTGTCCAATGCCAGGATAACATCATACCGTTTTTTCCCCTTTTCTCCATCCACAGGTACAAGCTTTATCCGTGCCCAGTTGAAGGCCCCGAAGTCGAACCGAAGGGCAGGAACCCTGCGGCGAAAGTAAGGCACTGGCAACCAGACGTTTTCGAGTAATGGCAACTTGCTCGATGGATCGTCAAACGACATCGGGAATATCTCTTCCGGCATGTTCTCGAACTCATCTGAATCCTCAGCCAGAGGATGCACTATCCCGTCTTCCCGAATCTCCTCAGGGTCGATCAACGTCTTGTTCTCTGTGGGCTGGATGTATCCGTTGTCAATAAGGTCCTTCTTGTTATAGAAGAATATGCCATATTCTCCTTTCACTCTTTCAAGGATATCCAACTTGTGCACCCCTTCTTCCTTGTCGTACCATTCGCGAAACCACTTCTTGAAGTTTCCGCTCATGTCAATCTCCAGAGGAAATGTGAACAGCTGTATGCCAGAATTCGCTATTACCGTATATTCCATATTCAGTTTTTCTTTTCTTTCTTTTCTGCTTCGGCTTGAGCCTCCTCAAAATCCATTAGCGATGAAGTTATGATAACTACCTCGCCAGGGAAGACGTGCTCGGCAAGATTACTCACATCTTCATTCTTCAGGCGGATGCATCCTTCTGTGGCTCGTGTGCCTATAGAATTAGGGTCATGGGTGCCATGTATACCGATACCCTTGCTTCCTGGTGTGGCCAGACGGATGAAATAAGGTCCATACGCTCCTTCTATAGGCCCTTTGCCATCGCCGAAGTCGTGAGTTCTGTTGCTGGCGTCCTCTACATCCACAACATGAAAGATGCCCTCGGGTGTTTTCATATCGCCCACCTTCTCCTTCTGCCCATAATTCTTGCCGCAGGCTATACCATATTCGGCCTTCTTCTCTCCGGCATAATCGAACACCCGCAAACGCATGTCCTGTTTTGACACTACTATAAACTGAGCATTTCGGATATTGTCGAGTTGGTTATGATACCATATGTATATGCCGGCCATACAGATAAAAGGCAATGTCACCGTTGCGATATAGATGACATACAGAAGTTTGTGAGGCTTGTGTTTGCTGTGTTTAGTACGCATATTCTACTTCGTATTCATCGCCATACATATAAATGTTATAAATATAGTTGGCATCTGTGTTTTCTTCATAAACCAGACTTGGTGTCTCATCGTCAGCGAAGGTGAAGATGAGTAGCTTATGCTCATTAGTCAAGATGTTGCGGATAATCACGGCAAAATCGGTAAACTTGGAGTTCGGATTGGTTATTCTGTCAAAGTAAACCGAGTTTGGTTTCACACCTTTAGCCCTGCAGAACACCTGCCACTGATTCTGATTGTTTGGATGCACAGCGGGAGTAATGAGTGAAAGGTCCGAAGACGACACCTTGCCGATATATCCATGATCCTTAAAGTAGTTGAGCAAAGCACGACGGCATTTTACCGTCTCTATATTCATTCTTGAGGCAGCATCGCCAAAAATACTGTTCAGGAGAAGAAAATCCGATTTGTTCACAAGATACACTGATGAGATATAACCTTTCACCCCTTGGTTATCTTTTACAGAGCTCCAGTCGTTGTCATGCTCATAGGTAATAAGCTCGCTGCCGTAAGGCACCGTCTTGAGGTGATTGTAATCGGCTCCTGCCATCTTTGAGGAGCGCAGGTTGGTAGCATTCGAGATGGTATAATAGCGAGGTGCCTCCCGGTCAATCTTGGCAGGAAGGTAAACCTTCTCATAATAGAAATAACCTCCTATGCCTCCACAGAGAAGCAACACGATAAGAGGAATTATCCAAATGAGGGGTGAGTGATGCGACTCAGCCTCATCGTCCTCATAAGTCTTATCTGCCGATATGGAAGATGGTGGAGGTCCAACAGGCCTCATAGGCTTCGCACTGACATGGTTTGGGGTCACAATCTGACCATTGACTATTGGCTGATTATAGGCTACAGCCTGACTGTTTGGCTGAGGCATTGGCTGAACAGGAGCAGCAGGCTGCTCAACACGTGAAGGTATGTCAATGGCAAGCGGGTGTCCACACACCGGGCATGTGTAATTTATTCTGGATCCAGCAGGGTAGTTAGTCTCATTGATCGTTATAGATACATGACAATTAGGGCAAATAACCTTCATAGCCTTCAAAGTTTATCCCGACAGACTCGCAGAAGCAAGGA
>ONMG01000130.1 GCA_900318855.1 uncultured Prevotella sp. | reverse complement strand
CCGCACCTTCGGCAAGCACACCCTCGGCGCACTCCAGGTGTTCACAGTACGTGAATACAAGAAAGCCAATGCCGGCAGCCTTCAGAAGTCAATGCCCAGCCGCAACGTGATGCTCTCGGGCCGTTATACCTACAGTTACGACGACCGCTACTTCACTGAGTTCAACTATGGCTACAATGGTTCCGAGCGCTTCGCCCGTGGCCACCGCTGGGGCTTCTTCCCCTCGTTCGGAGCAGGCTGGATGGTGAGTAATGAGAAGTTCTTCCAGCCTCTCACCAAGGTGGTCAACAAGTTGAAGCTGCGCTTCAGCTACGGTATCGTGGGTAACGACAACATCGGCGATTCCGATGAGCGCTTCTTCTACCTCTCCAATATGAACATGAGTTCCAATGGCCGCTCCTCTTATTTCGGTGAGCTGGCCGACCAGCCTATCATGTATGGAGGCAGCAGCGATGGTATCAGTGTCATCCGCTACCCCAACCAGAGCATCACGTGGGAAAAGTCGCACAAGACCAACTACGGTGTGGAGCTGAGCCTCTGGAACAGTCTCGACCTCACCGTAGAATACTATCGTGAGCACCGTACCAATATCTATATGACGCGTCAGGACATCCCTTCCACCATGGGCCTGGAGTCGAGCATCGGTGCCAATATCGGCGAGACCGAAGCCAGTGGCTGGGACATTCAGCTGGAATACCGCAAGAACTGGAACAAGCACTTCTGGACATCGGCCCGCGGCAACTTCACCTATGCCCACGGCAAATATAAGATTTATGAGGAGCCCGTCTACGCCGAGAGCTATCGGCAGCATGCCGGACGCTCACTCAAGCAGGCTTGGGGCTACATCGCCGAGCGTCTTTTCGTCGACGATGCCGAAGCTGACAACAGTCCCTCGCAGGCTTCCTTCGGTTCGGCCTACGGCGGCGGCGACATCAAGTATACCGACGTCAACCACGACGGTGTCATCAACTCGCAGGATATGGTGCCCATCGGCAATCCGACAAGTCCTGAAATCAACTATGGCTTCGGCCTCTCCGTGGGGTACGACGGCTTCGACCTCTCGGCCTTCTTTGAGGGCATTGCCAACGAGTCGTTCTGGATTAACTGCCGGCCCTACTCCTCAAAAAACAAGTACGGTATGTTCCCCTTCTATGGTGAGACACAGCTGCTCAAGAGTATTGCCGACGACCACTGGTCGGAGGACAACCGCAACCTATATGCTTTCTGGCCCCGTCTGAGTGCCACACCCAACTACAACAATACGGCTACCAGCACCTGGTGGATGCGCGACGGCTCCTTCCTGAGGCTGAAGCGCCTCGAGGCCGGCTACACGCTGCCCCGCAAGTGGCTGCAGAGCCTGCACGTCGACAATCTCAGAGTCTACTTCTCAGCCTCCAACCTCTTCTGCTGGAGCAGTTTCAAGATGTGGGATGTGGAGCAGGGCTCCTCTGCGCTCAACTATCCGCTGCAGCGCGTGCTGAACATCGGTGTCAACGTCACCTTTAAGTAAATCTGTATCATTCAATCGATAATGAGCATAGATATGAAACCGAATCATCTTATCAAGATACTTGCCTCGGCCTTCTTAGGCCTGACGGCATTCACTTCGTGCAACGATTATCTCGATGTGGTGCCCGACGACGGCAATCCCACCATCGACAATGCTTTCCACCTGCGCTCCACGGCCATACGCTTTTTGGGAACCTGCTATTCCTTCATTCCCACGACTGGCAACAGTGCCAACGACCCCGGACTTCTCGGTGGCGACGAGTTCTGCGACCTTTGGGGGCGTGTGGTCACTAACACGGCTGCGCGTGTGCCCTCCACAATGACCTACATGGCCCGTGGCTACATGACCTCAAGCAAGGTATACTCCAACGACTGGAACAACATGTATGTCGGCATCCGCGACTGCGACATCCTTATGGAGAACATTAAGGATGTGCCCGACATGGAGGAGACCGAAAAGACCCAGTGGATAGCAGAGGCAAAGTTCCTCAAGGCACTCTTCCACTTTGAACTCATCCGCAAGTGGGGCGCTATCCCCGTGGCCCGGAAGTCGCAGAACATCGACGCCGGCATCAGCAACGTGCGCGTCTACCGCGACCCCATCGACACCTGTTTCAACTATGTGCTTCAGCTTCTTGACGAAGCCGAGCCTAATCTGCCCAAGTCGGTCGACCTCTCGCAGTACGGTCGCATCACGCAGCCCATCTGTGCCGCCTTCCGGGCCCGCGTGGCCTGCTATGCAGCCTCGCCCCTCTTCAATGGCAACGAGGACATGGCCAAACTGAAGGACAACCGTGGCGTGCAGCTCTTCCCGCAGAAGACTGAAGAGCAGAAGCGCGAGCGTTGGGAGTATGCCATGACGGCCTGCAAGCATGCCATTGATGTCTGCCATGAGGCCAACATCAAGCTCTATCATGGCGACGACATCAGCTACCGCATGAACGACACGCTGAAAACCGACCTCACCCTCCGTGGTGCGATGACTGCCCGGTGGAACTCAGAGATTATATGGGGCAACACACAGACACCTAAGAGCTCGCTCACGTCGTGGCAGCGGATGACACCGCCGAATATTCAGTACTCCGTCTCCGATGCCGACCGCTCGAAATTCGTGGGACAGCTGAGTTGCTACTCCATCGTGGGAGTGCCGTTGAAGATTGCCGAGGAGTTCTATACCCAGCACGGAGTGCCCATCCGCTTCGACAAAGAGCGTGTGGGACAGAACGAACTCGATATCGTGCTGACCGATTCCTCCGATAAGTTCCGCCTTCAGCCTAACTATCCCAACATCCGGCTCAACCTCGGACGTGAGCCGCGCTTCTATGCCTTCCTCGGTTTCGACGGGTGCAAGTGGCTCGGAGGTCTGACCAACTACAACGACCTCAAGTCGAATGATGTCTATGACGTGGAATGCCGGCTGGGTCAGAACCAGGGCAAGACTGGCCATAGCACTGAGACAGGCCCCGTGACAGGTTACTTCCCTAAGAAGATGTACGCTTATCAGAACCGTTTGGCTGGCAATGGCGCTGATATGGCTGTCTACTATTATCCTTGGCCTGAGATGCGCCTCTCCGACCTCTATCTGCTCTATGCCGAGAGCATCAACGAGGCCGAAGGCCCCAACGGTGCTCACAGCGCTGAGATGTTTGCCTACGTCGACTCCGTCCGCACGCGTGCTCAGATTCCCGACGTGAAGACGGCATGGGACAAGTACAGCACCAACCCCGGATATTACAACACACAGACGGGTATGCGCAACATCATCCACGCCGAGCGCCTCATCGAACTCAGCTTCGAGAGCCAGCGCTTCTGGGACCTGCGCCGCTGGAAAGAGGCAGCCAAAGAGTATGCCAAGGGCATGTATGGATTCACCGTTACGGCCTCGCTGCCTGAGGAATACTATCGTAAGGTGCAGATTTTCAACCAGCCCTTCCTGCAAAAGGACTACTTCTGGCCGATTAGTCGCTCCGACATGGAGCACAACGTCAACCTGGTGCAGAATCCGGGATGGTGATGCTGAAAGAACATAGAACATAACTTTATGACACTAAGAATTATGAAAACGAAGATATTGTCTTTAGGGGGGCTGGTGTTAGCAGTAGGCTTGCTGGCTGCCTGTGGAGAGAGCGGCCGAATCGATCAGACCGACAGCTCGATACCTGTGCCCAAACAGGTGGAGGTGACTTCCGTGCGCCCCATTGCCGGTGGTGCGGTGTTGAAGTTCAAGATTCCTGATGACGACAACCTCAAGGGGGTGGAGGCCGTTTACACCCGTAACGGCTCCGAGGTCAACACGCGCGTCTCGCGCTATGTCGACTCCTTGGTGGTCGAAGGTTTTGCCGACAGTCTGGAGCATGAGGTGAAGGTGTATTCCTTCAACTCGAACACGGCTAAGTCGGACCCCGTATCCGTGAAGTTCACTCCCCTTACTCCTGCCGTACAGACCGTGAAAGTCAGCATGATAGGTGTCTTCGGAGGCATCAAGGTGCATGTGATGAACAATGTCGACAAAGCCGACATGGCTGTGATTCTCTACACCGATCAAGACACCACCGACCTTGCGAAACCGGCCGACGAGCGCAAGTGGGTGGAGGTGACCACGCTCTTCACCGGTTCGACCGATGTCTTTCTCACCCGTCGTGGTCTGCCCGCACAGAAAGCCCTCTACCGGGCCGTGCTGCGCGACCACTGGGGCAACCTCTCGGTGCCCACTGACACCGTGCTGACTCCTATGGCCGAGACAAGGCTCAACAAGAAGCTCTTCAGATATTTCAACCCGGGTGACGACAATGCCTCGGCCTCCAGCAACAACTATCCCATCGTGGGACTTTGGGATGATGTGATGGGCGCACAAGGCGGCAACTCTCCTCACTTCTTCGACAGTACCTCGAGTACGCCGCGGCCCTCATGGCTGACCATCGACCTCGGAGTGTATGCGCGCATCAGCCGCATCGGTGTCACCCCTCGTTACCGCTACCTCTCTTATGCCGGCACTAACGTGCGCAGCATGGAATTCTGGGGCTGGATAGGCGAAGGAGCTCCCACCGGAAAGAAGGAAGAGGGCAATCCTCACGGATTCGAAACCGGATGGGTGCAGCTCGGCACCTTTGAGTATCAGAAGCCTTCTGGCTATCAGCCCGACGGCTCCGTGGGCCCGGTCACCGAAGAGGATTTGGTCTACTACACCGACAATGCTGAGGCAGAGTTCGACAACACCGTCTACCCGCATGCCTTCGACAAGATTCGCTATCTCAGAGCTGTGGTGACCGAGACCTTCTCTTCCTACGGTCTCAACACGGCCGTTGCTAAGTGGGAGCTCGGCGAGCTGACTCCTTACGGACAAATTATTAAATAATCGTGCAACCTTTAATGTTCAGACTATGAAACCGAAGATATATATCATGGCGATGGCCCTGCTCTGCTTGGTTGTGGCCTCGTGCAAGGACCAGAAGGACATCTACCAGGAGTGGGTGAAGAAGGGCGGCTACATCTATCCCGAGAAGGCCAATGACCTTGGCTTTATGCGGGGTTACAATCGCATGCTGCTGCAATGGCAGTATCCTAAGGACCCCTCGGTGACTCACGCTACGGTCTACTGGACCAACCGCACCGACAGCTTGAATATTGACTATAAGGACTATGCCGGAAAGGACACCGTTAACCTGGTCATCGACGGGCTCACGGAGCGCGCTTACACTTTCGAAGTGGTGAACTACGACCGCGATGGCAACACCTCTATGGTGTCGGAGATAACGGCTACGCCCTATGCTGAGAACTGGTTGGCCACGCATGCCGAGCGCGAGATTTTCTCGGCCGAGATTGTTGGCGACCATGCGTTGATTCAGACGGGATTCGGCACCGACGAGATGGTGAAGACGCAGTACCGCTATGTCAACGCTGAGGGCGACACCATATATCTCGACAAGCCCCAGGACACCAAGACAGCCTCGGTGGAACTGCCAGGAGCCGCTCCTGGCAAGCGGTTCCAGTTCCGTTCGGCATTCTGTCCGGCCAACGGCATCGACACCATTTGGAACTCCTGGCGCAGCTCTCCTACGCCCATTGCCGGAAAGCTCGATCCTGAAGGTTGGACTGCCACTGCCACTACCGGTATCACCTTGGGAGCTTACCCAACGAAGAACATCTTCGACGGCTATTATGACATCAAGCATGCCTGGTGGTCGAACAACAAGACCTATCCTAAGATTGTGGTCATCGACACCCATAAGGATAGCTATATGATTAACAAGATTGCCGTCTATCAGGGTAGTGCCTATACCTACCGTAGTGGCGGCGTGGTGTTCTACTTTGGCAACGAGCCCTTCAATCCTGATGCAGGTGCCAATTATGCCGAGACCGCGCCCTTCAAGAATGCGCTCTTCTCTAAGAGCATAGGACTCTACTGGGGTACATCCACCATCTGGTGCGTGGCACCTACCTTCTACAACTGCCGCTATATAGCCATTGTATTCACCAGCACGAAGCGCAACGGAAGCGTTATCTTCGAGGCTGAGACTTATGGCTACGATAGCAAGGGCAACTGATTTGCAGAATGCAGATAAATGAATAGAGAAGGAGGCAAGCGCT
>ONMG01000129.1 GCA_900318855.1 uncultured Prevotella sp. | reverse complement strand
GGGTGAGAGCAACATGGCCACAACGCCGACGATGAGCCAATGATACCAACGGGAAAAACTCACCGAATTGACCACATAATAATAAATGGCAGCCAGCCCCCAAGCCACAGCTGACGTTATTACGGCAGAGATAAGGTTGAGATTGTCGTTATACATTTCGTTGGAGAAATCGGGCTGATAGCACAAGGCCTCAAAGATTTGAGTGGAAAAGATGATGAAGAGCAGGGTCACCACTATTCCACCTACCAATAATACCGTATTCTTGTTCATAATCCTAAAAATGTTATCTGATACCTATTGAATTAGCCATTCCGTGTTATTCCAAACTGAGCCTGAGCTCAAAATAATAAGGTGCCGAGCTGCCGCGCGTATAACTCTTATAGATGCCCTGCATCAGATACTTCAGTCCAAAGGTTGTCCTGGAATCAGGTTGGCGGTCGTCGTCACAAGAGCCTTCTGTCACCCATGAGGGCAACTGGTTCTTTAAGCGCAGGACTACGTCCTGTTTGGCTCTCAAGGATTTCACGTTGAGCACGAACAGATGGGTGGCACTCCCCAAATATTTCTTTGCCGATGGTGTCTTGTCGGCCGATGTCAAAGGTCGGCACGACTTTAGTGTCACCGCATCATCGCTCACCACCTCATAGTTGTTGACATCGGTGAGATAACGCTCGTCAATCAGCATATGACTCAGGTCAACAGCCAGGGCCAGCTGGACGTCACTCTCACCCTTCTGAGGCTCCACATCCTCAAGCCTTGTGATACAGTCGCCCTGTCCATGCTCCGGACGGAACCTTCCTTTGACATTGCGACCGGAAAGCAGGAACGAGCAATAAGGCTGATAGATACCGTCGGCAGCAAAGAGACACATACCCTCATAGCCATGAAGATGTGAGAAATCGCTGAAGGCTTGATAGCTCATATCCTCCGTGAGGCGGTCGATATTGTTATTATTGCCAACAATCACGATATAATAGGGACGCTGACCACTGTAAGGCTTTCCACTCAGCGGAGAGTCAAAGCTGTAATAAGGTCCGTTGTAGGACCCATTCATCCGTATCACCAGCATGGCCTTCTGCTTCGTGGCGTCCTTGAACACTGCACTAATCATGCCCTCGGCATCCGAGAACACCTTTTGAGCACTCACTCCGGCCATGGAACGGGTGGAATAGATTAAGTCGGTCACGAGGATACTGATTTCGTTATCTCCCGTCTTATTGAGCAACTGGTCGAAAATCTTAGCGAAATCGGTATAGCTGGCATCACCGAAACCCTGAGTGGAACTGAATATGTTGTTATTGGCAATGAACTGGCGGATTCCCTTGGGATAAGGATAAATACCATCATTGACCACAAACATGCGGTTATTGCTGCCCGGCAGACTGTTCAGCATGTTCACGATGGCTGCCTTGAAGGAGCCGTCACCCTGACTGCTGTCGTAGGGAACCATACTGCCCGAACGCTCCAGGTAGAAATTGGCCACCATTGGGCCTTGACTACCCACACCGACAAACCTCACCTTAAAGGATGGACGATGATGCTCGAAGAACTTGCTGATATAGTCCTCCACCGCCTTTTCGTCCAAGCGGTTGTCGCGGTAGAAATCAGGAAACCGAGTCTTATTATCATTGAGGTAAACACTTATCTTCTTCCAGTCAGAGGCGTCAATGACATGGTCCTGCTCTGCCAGCTCCGTAAGCAGACGATTGAACTGACGCTTCTCCTTGCCCGTACAGCCGGTGATTAGCACCAGGGCGAGCAAACCCATTAGAACATAAGTAACCTTTCTCATTTGATTCTTTTTTACTCCATTTTTAGAGACGTAAGAGGGAGCCTTCAAGTTGCAAGCCCGTCCCACATCTTTTAAGAGCCAAAGTTACTCATAATTTTTGAGCTGGCCTATTATATGGTTGAATATATGATAAAAAACTTCCATAGAGCGGCATTCTCAGCTACGCTGTCCGGGTATCGGAATCATTAGGGACAGCATTCTTTTCTGCCTTCACCCACCCTCTATAGGAAATTCAGAGTACCGGCACAAGTCTATGGTATAAAGCCTATTACTATCACTCATCAAAGTCTTAAGCGCTAACAGTAGCCCCAAAAAGAAGCCGCCGCCGAAAGCTGAGACTTCCGACGGCGTTGGATGAATGATCTATTCTAACAGAGCTTAATCAGTAGGAATATCCTTGTTCACATTCTTCGAGCCGATGAGCGCATAGAAGAGGATGTAAGCCGTGCAGATGATGACCACAATGTAGCTGGCCATGAAGCTGTGGGTGATGTCGGCTACCCAGCCCTGCAGAGGAACGAGGATTCCACCACCGCAGACCATTGTCATGAAGGCTCCGGAAGCGATACTGGTGTACTTGCCAAGGCCCTCGACAGCCATATTGAAGATGCCGCCCCACATGATACTGGTGCAGAGACCCACAAGAATAAGGAACATGATGCCGACGGGAACCTGTGCGGTGATAATCTTCATGTGGCCCCAGTCAACACCGGGCATGTTCACCTGGGTGCTCTCGGGCAGGAAGATGCCGAGGAAGATAAACACCAGGGCAACGATAGCCATAAAGGATACCTGCTGGCGGGAAGAGAACTGCTTGCCCAGCACACCTCCGAAGAAACGGCCCACAAACATCAGGAACCAGTAGACTGCTACGATAGTACCAGCGATAGTGGCGTCGATGCCGATACCGGGAGTGGCAGCGTCCTTAGCTGTGGTGAGGAACTGCATGACATAGGTCGGGATACCCACCTCAAGACCGATATAGAGGAAAATGCAAAGCACACCAAGGTTGAAGTGACGGAAAGAGAAGGCACTGTATTTGTCCTTTTCCTGCGGCATGTTCTCTTTGGCTTCCATTGCGGCGTGAGCCTTGGCAGCCTCAAGCTCGGGCTCAGGGATACGCGAGAAGAGCAGCACCAAAAAGGCAGCAGCGAAGATGCCCAAAGCGATGAAGAGGGCCGGAGTGGCGTCAGAAATCTTGGCTTTTGCGGCCTCACCGATGAGCGAGCCCATGATGATGGTCACGGCTACAGCTGCGAGCGAGTTGCACACACCACCAAACTGGATAAGCTGATTGCCTGTCTTGCCACCGCCGCCGAGGGTGTTAAGCATGGGGTTGACCACCGTGTTCAGCATGCACATGCAGAAACCGGAAATGAACGCACCGAAGACGTAAACCCAGAAACTGCCAATGCTTTCCCAACCCGACATGTACTGGATGAAGACACCCACGAAACCAGTGGTAACGGCTATCAGCGAGGTCACCTTATAGCCATACTTCTTCAGCAACATGCCCGAAGGGATACCCATCACCAAGTAGGCGATGAAGTTGGCTGCATTGCCTATCTGAGAGGCAAAGTTGCTGGCACCGAACTGGTTCTTTACGATAACAGCCATAGGACTGCAAAGGTTCGTGACGAATGCAATCATGGCAAACAGGCAGAACATGATGATAATGGCTGCCCAGTTTTTCTTTTGAGAGCTCATAGATTTATTTGTTTAAATGTTTAGTTACTCTGCGTATGTATAGTATCCATTTAAGTTCTCTGGCAGGACCAGAGGTGGCTCCTTGATTTAGGCTGGCTGCCCCCTCCGGCGCCGCTGTGCCATGATGACCAACCACGGCTTTCAGCGGCTCTTTACGGGGCAAAATTACAAAAATATCTTGAACTACAAAATTATTGTCAGTACTTTTTGGCCCATCACACTAAGATTCATCATTTTGTCACCCCCACACGACTGCCCGAACAATTCTGGTCCATGTCGTTCGACCTCTGTGCTCAGCTCACGTAGGCTACCGTCGTGTGCAGCCAGACAGTCTGCCCCCACTCCACCCCTATGGGCTGGCACATCCCGTTCACGATTCCACCCTAGGGCTTCCCGAGTACCGGGATGTGCCACCTTAATATTATATAAAGGTGAAGACCTGCTACCGGTTCCCGAGTGGCTGCAAGCCGTGTCCGCGCGCGCATACTGCAAGTCCACAGGCTCCAAGTCGTCACTGTTGCGCTGCTCTTCCCGGATACAGTGTGCAGGGAGGCGACGGCCGTCTTATCGGTCGATGACCATGTTGAACTGACAACAGGGGTCGGTGCGGTGAGCCAGATGCTTGGTCATCGGACTGATACCGAAGAGCACCGAATAGGTTGAAGCCTTGATGGTGCGGCCGTCGGGAAGGAATTCCAGAATGCGCATCCATCCGTCGCCGCCGTTACCTTCCCATCCGCCGCCTAAGCACTGGATGTTCCACATAAACTGGAACACCTTCTTACCAGCGTCGTTGGTGCTCTCCAGATAGGCCGTATTGTTTTTGAAGTCCTGAGCACTGCCGGGATGCTTGTCATCGGGATGTCCGGTATGTCCGCAGATGACCAAGCGCACGTTGGCGCACTGCTTCACAAACTTGTCCCACATCTGCTGACCGAAATTCTGCGACTTTATCTTGTAGTGCTCCTTGTCGGTGAGGGTGTTGGTGAGTTCGCGGAGATAAGTGTGCGTGAGTACGATGACCAGATGATCCTTGTACTTATCGCTGTTGCAGAGTGCCTTGGCCCACGCCAGCACCTCATCGCGTGGCGCCCATTCGAAATTGATGACGAGAAGCTTGCCCCAATATTTTTCGTTGTATTCCCAGGCCGCATTCTCCAGCGACTGGCAGCCCATTCTGCTGGGATAGGTGGCAACGAGATGCTCGGCCGCCTTCGGATTGCGCTCGAAAGTGTAGTACTCCGGATAGTGAGTGAACTCTTCGTCACCACGGACATAGCCGTATTCGTGGTTGCCGCCGGCTATCATGTAGGGCACTTTGCCGTCGAGGCGCTTCAGGCAGTGCGAGCTCCACTCCCACATTTGCTTGCTGGTCTGGTTGAGCATGCTGCGATTACGCACGATATTCTCATTCTGCTCTATCAGGTCACCGGTGAAGAGCACTCCCTGAATGTTGAGGTTCTCCACATTGTCGGCTATCCATGCCGTACACAGTTCGAAGAGAGGCTGATTGATGTCGTACTTGGTGTAGCCTTGAGGGTCGCCGAAGACGATGAATGAAAACGAGTTGGGATTGCTCAGATGTTGCTGGTCTGCACGGTGCTGAGCACTTAAGGGGGCCGCAAGCAGCAAGGCCGCAAGCAGGCACAAAATGTTTTTTCTCATATTATGATATCGTTTTATGGTCGGACATATCATCAGCCTGAAGGTCACACCTATGCACATTTCATTCTCAATGGCATTCCTCCATGGTAAAGCCGAGACTGCACTGCAAAGTTACGGAAAGTGCATGGGAGAGCAAAGGAAAACATCGCTTTTCGTCTGTTACATTGTGTTAACACGTCGGCGCGGCAGGTCTCGTCGGAGAAAGCCCCCTGGAGATGAAGCGCCACCCTCCTACCCTTTTCCGGCTCATCACAGAATGAGTGCTGTCACCAACGCACACTGCGATATGACCTCTTGCGCGATGCCTCCACTCCACGGCCATCAACATCTTCCGCCCAAGGAAAACGATAGCTACGCCATTTGGAGTAGATAGTTACGCCATTTGGCGGACATAGTTACGCCAATTGGTGGACATAGTTACGCCAATTGGCGGAAACAGCCTCGGCCAAGGGTCAAGAAGGCTCTGAAGGCCAATCTTTATGGCCCTTCACCACAACAAAACGGCTATGAAAAACGTTATTCCCATAAACATAAAGGAAGGACAAAGACAATGGAGATGATTGACCGGCTAACGTTAGCCATGATAGAATTCGACAAAGGTGATGCCAAGCGCATACAGCATTTTCTCAAGGTGCATCGACTGGCACAGCTCATAGGGCGGTTGGAACAGCTCGACACCCACACTCTCTTCGTACTGGAGTCGGCGGCTGTGCTCCACGACATCGGCATTCATCCCGCCGAAGCAAAATACGGCAGTTGCGTGGGCAAGCTACAAGAGCAGGAAGGTCCGGCACCGGCACGCAAGCTCCTGGAGACCTTAGGCTATGATGCCTCCGACATCGACCGCATCTGCTATCTCATCGCCCACCACCACACCTATAAGGACATTGACGGTGCCGACTACCAGATACTTGTAGAGGCCGATTTCCTCGTGAACCTCTATGAAGACAGTGTCGACCGGCACGGCATTGAGGCTGCCTATCGCAACATCTTCCGTACGGAGAGCGGAAAGCAGCTCTGTCAAGCACTCTTCGGCATCAGCCCTTCACACTGATGAAGAGCCATACCGACACCAGCATCATCACAGTTGCCACCACACGCTGATATTTCTTCTTATCGGTCAGTCGGATGAGGCGCATAGCAAGCACATTGCCGGCCACCATGGCAACGCCAATAAACAGACCGCTGAAGAATATAGAACCATTCATCAAGTGGAACTTGCCATAAGTGATGGCCTTCACCACATGCATGGCGGTAGCAGCTGTGGCCTCAGAGGCAATGTAGCTCACGGGCGATAGCTCCAAGGTCAGGAACACAGCACTGCTGATAGGTCCCGAAATGCCCAGCAGGCCATTGAGCACGCCGGTGAGACTGCCTCCGAGGAGCATTGTACGGTGCCCTTTAGGCAGATGCATCTTGCCACGCAGCTTCAGCAGCGCAAAGCCAATGAGGAACACACAGAGCACCCGCGTCATCAGCACCTTGTCGACCAGTGAAAAGCCACATGCACCAAGAGCAGTGAAGGGCAAAGCCGGTATGAGGAACCAGGCCACCTGCTTCCACTTGATTTCCTTCCACCCCAATACGGAGCGGGAGAGATTACTCAGCATTTGGGCAATGGTGGAAACGGGGACTGCCACCCCGACTCCATAGAAAGAGGTGATTACCGGCAACAGTATCATTGCACCGCCAAAGCCGAAAGCACCCGAAAAGGTACCGGCTATGAAACCGACAATGAGCAAAACGATATACATTGACATACTAAGTCATCTTTCTCTGACCCGCAAAGATAAGCTTTTATCACCTAATAACGGAGCCTCAAGACCGTTATTTTTCATTCGTCGCCCGTCAGCCTTCGGGTCGGCCACGCCAGGAATCCACTTCGGGGGC
>ONMG01000064.1 GCA_900318855.1 uncultured Prevotella sp. | reverse complement strand
GAACGGCATGGACACAGCGAAAGAGGAAGGTAGAAAAGAAGGCAGGGAGGAAGGAATACGGGATGCAACACTCAATCACGCAAAAGCGATGAAAATGGCCGGCATAGCCAAAGACCTTATTGCCAAGATTACAGGGTTGTCAGAAGAAGAGGTAGAGCGACTTTAGGGATATGATAGCTATCAGGGCAAGAAAGCAATCTATGAGAGAGTAACAAAGGAATTACCTTGATGCAGGCGTGTGTGTAGTGCCTCTTTTTGTTGCTTCTGATTCCAGAATGTGCATGGTGAAAAATATCGGCAATATCCTTTCACCTGTGGGAAAAAAGCATTATATTTGCAGAAACATTGGCATCATGAAAGTTTGTATAGTAGCGGGCGCACGTCCCAATTTCATTAAGGTGGCTCCTCTCGTTCGAGCCATTGAAAAGGCAGCCTCAACGGGTTGCGGCATTTCGAGCCTTTTGGTTTTCACCGGATCCTCCGATGATCCCACCTTGGAGCCTTCGCTCTTTGATGATCTCTTGTTGAGGCATCCTGACATCTGTCTCGGTGCCGATTGCGAGAATCTCAACGAACTTACGGGTGAGGTGATGTCAAGGTTCGAAGTATTCTTGCAGGCCCATCCTGTTGATATCGTCATTGTTGTTGATGATTTGGCGTCCACCATGGCAGCAGCTATTGTGGCTAAGAAGCAAGGTCTGCTCCTTGCACATCTTGTGGCCGGCACTCGGAGTTTTGATATCAACATGCCTAAGGAAATCAACCGGCTGGTTATCGATGGCTTGTCCGACTACCTTTTTACCGCGGGCACGAGCAGCAACAGCACGGCCACTCGGGAGGGCGCGGAATTATCAAAGATATATATGGTGGGCAATATACTAATGGACACATTGCGCTTCAATTATAACCGTTTTGTGAAGCCTGCAGAATGGGATAAGCTGGGTCTGAAAGAACGGGAATACCTTGTATTTACGCTTAATCGGAAGAAGCTTATTGCCGACACTGAAAATCTCAGAAGCATGATTGCTGCCATAACGGAGGAGGCAGCGGGGGTGCCAGTCATTGCGCCCTTGCGGTCAAAGGCTGCGGCAACTGTCATTCAGCTATTGCCACCTCAGTCGCCTATTCGTGTAGTGCCGCCCATGCCCTATCTTGAATTTGGCTATCTCACCCGTGAGGCGAAGGGTATTATTACCGATAGTGGGAATGTTGCTGAGGAAGCGACATTCAACGGTGTTCCCTGTATTACACTTAACAGTTACACAGAACATATAGAAACAGTAACTGTAGGCTCGAATGTTCTTGTCGGTGAAGATGCCGAGAAACTCTCGGAGGCCGTCGCACGTATGGCTTCCGGTAAATGGAAGAAATGTGGCATACCCGACCGATGGGATGGGCGCAGTGCCGAGCGTATTGTTCAAATACTGCTTAGTCAGAATGTTAAGGGTAAAGCGTGAGCCACTATCCTATATTCGATAGCGGCCTAAGAATTCTCGCTTGCATGCCTTCCATGTCTTGGCTAAGGAGCAGCTTCTGGCTGGTTGTTCAGTATAGAGAGTAACCGGCAGAAGAGTTGTGGCTTGGCATAATTGTCAAGCTGCGACTCATTTATCCAAATAAAGTCACCAGGTAGGTGAGGTCTTGTTGTTGCATCAAGCAAAAAGAAGTCTGCAAGTAAGATGCGGTGAGTGAGGAGATGTCTGACATCTTTGGCCAGCAGCTGTAGTCGGCCTTTGAACTTCGGAAAATCAGCACCCTCTACGATGAACGGTTCCCACAGACCTTGCAGAATGTCGCCTCCTGGTCGGCGGTGGAGGGCAGTCATTTCTTTATACCTTATATAGATGTAGGTCAACCGGCGTTCCTTGACCGCCGTGCGCTTACTTTTCTTTGGAAGCGTCTCGACACAGCCTTCTGCAAATGCGGCACAACTCATCTTGAGAGGGCATGTGGAGCATAAGGAATTTTTAGGGGTGCATTGCAGGGAGCCGAAGTCCATAACAGCCTGGTTGTAGGCCCCCGGCTTATCGGCAGGAATCAACATGTGTCCCAACTCTTGGAACTCAGCTTTCCCTTTTGTGGTATCAATGGGGGTTGTTATTCCAAAGTATCGTGAAAGCACTCGGTATGCATTTCCGTCAATTGCCGGCTTGGCTTCACCGAATGCGAGTGAGGCGATGGCTGCAGCAGTATACGGGCCGATACCACTTAGTTTTCTGATGTCCTCATATGTGGTGGGGAAATGTCCACACTCGACGATCTGTTTTGCTGCTTCATGGAGATGCCGAGCCCTGGAATAGTATCCTAAACCTTGCCAAAGTCGTAGGATTTCATCTTCTGAGGCTGATGCCAGGGCATCCACGCTGGGATAGGTTTCCATGAATCGTTGCCAATACGGAAGGCCTTGGGCAATGCGTGTTTGCTGAAGGATGATTTCACTTAGCCAAATAGCATAGGCATCGTGAGTGTGGCGCCAGGGTAGGTCGCGGCCATTTGCTTCATACCACTTTAGAAGTTGGGAGGTGAAGGGATGCAGTCGTAATGTCATGGTGCAAAAATACAATTATCTTTTCTAAATAATGAAAAAAGGTGAGAGGAATTGGCTCTTCGAGCTATATATTTTATATCTTTGCACCGGAATGTGACTTTAACAATTGCTATTATAGATAATACCCTAATGGAAAATCTACGGAGAATTATTATCATTGGGCTCATGTTGCAGTTGCCTGTAATTGCATTGTGGGCTGGTGTGCCCCCTGTTTTGAAAGATGCGTCAACTAGAATGCGTGCAGATGGGATGCAGCGTGTCTTCGTAACCCCCAAGCGTGTTCTTTGGAAACAAGGCGAAGTGGATAATGAAGCTCAACTACTCCGTAATGGTACCGGGCAGGCAGAGATGTCACGTCAGCAAATGGCATGTCGGCTGAAGAGTGTCGGTAAAGACACCGCCTCGGTGTTGCTCGACTATGGTAGTGAGTTGCATGGTGGGCTTAAGCTTGTTATGGCGAGCAGTTCACGTCCTGAGCCTTCTTTAGTCAGAATCCGTTTCGGAGAGTCGGTACAGGAGTGTTTCAGTGAGACGCATAATTCCGAAGGACTTATAGGTTATTCAACAGACGATCATGCTAAGCGTGATATCATAGTGGAAATCCCCCGTGACGGTCAGTTCGAGATAGGCAATACCGGTTTCCGGTTTGTTCGTATCGACCTGCTCCGTAAGGGAGTGAGCTGCTCTATACGCGAGGCTATGGCTGTGCTTCGCTATCGTGATATTCCTTATTTAGGCTCATTCCATTCCAGTGATTCTCGGCTTGACAGTATTTGGATGACAGGAGCATGGACGGTGCATCTGAACATGCAAGAGTACATTTGGGATGGCATAAAGCGCGACCGTCTGATTTGGTTGGGCGACATGCATCCGGAGACATCCACCATCGGTGTAGTCTTCGGCAATAACGACGTTGTGAGCCGCACGCTCGACCTTGCCGTTCAACAGTATCCCCTTCCCCAGTGGCTCAATGGCATGATGCCTTACTCCATGTGGTACATCATCCAGCACCATGACTGGTATATGCAGTGTGGTGACAGTGCTTTGCTCAATCGTCACCGTGACTACATTCTTGGGTTGATTGAGCGTTTTGACCAGGTGACAGATTCTAAAGGGGTAGTCCATGGTGACTATTTCCTCGATTGGCCCTCTTCGCCGGATAAGGAGGGTGTGAAGATAGGAGTCCACGCTTTGCTCGTCTGGGCCATGAAGGATGCCGAGTATTTATGCAACCTGTGGGGAGATGATAGTCATGCTGCCGAATGCCGCAGGATAGTAGGCCGGGTGGAAAAGAATCTTTCCAAGCCCCAGTCGCTCAAGCAGGCAGCCGCTCTGATGACCATAGCAGGCATCATGCAGCCTGACAAGGCCTTCAAGGGGTATCTTGTCAAAGGTCACGAGCAAGGCTTCTCCACCTTCTATGGTTATTATATGCTTATCGCTGAAGCCATGGCTGGACAGTATAAGGAGGCGCTCAATGTGATACGCAAATATTGGGGAGGTATGCTGGATATGGGAGCCACTACCTTCTGGGAGGATTTCAGCCTTGACTGGATGAAAGGCACCAACCGTATTGATGAGCTGGGTGACCCTGGAAAGAAGAATATCGGGGATTATGGTGCCTACTGTTATCCAGGTTTCCGTCATAGTCTTTGCCATGGTTGGGCTTCGGGACCGACAGCGTGGATGTCGCACTATGTGTTGGGCATTATGCCTGTGGAGCCGGGCTGCAAGACCGTGACCATTGACCCGCATTTGGGTGATTTGCATTTTGTGGAAGGCACCTATCCGACCCCTTATGGCCTTATCAAGGTGCATTTCGTGCAGGATGCCAAGGGGAACATCAGTGGCGAGGTGACCAAGCCACGTCAGGTAGCTGTTAACAATAGAATAACTAATGTAAAGATTGAATCATGGAACTAAAGAAAGACTCTTACTGGCTCCCTGCAGCGATAGTTGCATTGGGGCTTCTGCTCCTGGGGCTGTGCGTCAAGGGAGGCATTGATGATTTTGCGAATAAGGATCGCAAGGTCACTGTGAAGGGATTGGCCGAGAAGGAGGTGGCAGCCGACAAGGTTACGTGGCCCATTGTGTCCAAGGAGCTGGGCAACAGTCTGCCCGAGCTTTACAACAGCATTGGAACCACTCAGAAGGCCATTCGCCATTTTCTTATTGCAGGTGGTGTGAAGCCTGGCGAAATCAGTGTGGGAGCCCCGCAAGTTGTTGATTTGAATGCCGACCAGTATAATCAGAACAACCGAGGCTACCGCTATAACATCACAACTGTCATCACGGTGACGTCACGCAATGTGAACCTCGTGCGTGGACTCATCAACCGGCAGGGTGAGCTCTTGCGTGAAGGAATAGCAGTGGTCGACGGCGGATACGACAATCCGGTAAAGTATGAGTATGTGTCATTCACCTCAATGAAGCCCAAGATGATGGAGGAGGCCATTGCCAATGCCGAGAAGACCGCAACGCAGTTTGCCACCAACTCCCACAGCCAGCTCAACAAGATTGTGTCGGCCGATCAGGGACAGTTTTCCATCGAAGACCGTGATTCTAATACTCCTTGGATAAAGAAAGTGAGAGTGGTGACCACTATCACCTACTCGCTCAAGGACTAATTTCTAACCCTGTTACGTCAATGGCCATCCTATATATCAAGAATATGGTGTGTGACCGCTGCAAGATGGCGGTGAAAAGTGCTTTGCTCTCAGTGGGGCTGACGCCCTTAGAGGTCGACCTTGGGAAAGTGAGTGTTGAGGGCCCCGTGGACGCTCAGCGCAAGCGTCAGCTCAATGAGCAGCTGGAGCAGCTGGGCTTTCAGTTGCTCAAGAGTCGTCGTGAGCGTGCCGTGGAGGGTATCAAGACGGCAGTGCGGAGCTTGGTGCGCTATCCCGAAGGAAAGGAACAGCCTAATCTGTCCACTTATATCTCAGAGCAGCTCCACTTGGAATACAGTACGCTTAGTAAGGTGTTTAGTGAGTTCACGGGAATGACCATTGAGCGCTATTACATCTTTCAGCGCGTTGAACGTGTGAAGGAGCTTATCGACGATGGTGAGCTCACTCTTTCTCAGATAGCCGATAAACTTCATTACTCCAGTGTGGCCTATTTGTCGAACCAGTTCCGTGGGGTTGTCCATATGACCCCTACCGAATATAAGGAAGGAAAGAAGGGTAAGCGCAAGTCCATTGACCAGCTCTGACTCTTCTTTCACCTTCAGTTTTTCGATGGCGGCTTACTTCAGTTTGAGTCGTAGACTGTTGAGAACTACGCTCACACTGGAGAAGGCCATCAGGGCGCTTGCCCATATAGGTGTAATCTGGAAGTCGACTCCGAACGCATAGGGCAGTCCGGCTGCCAGCGGGATGCACACCAGGTTGTATATGAAAGCCCAGAAGAGGTTCTCCCATATCATCCTTACGGTGCTCCGACTCAGTTTTATGGCCTTTGGAAGCACGCTGAGGTCGTCGCTCATCAGGGTGACTTGAGCCACGTCCATAGCCACATCGGTGCCTTTGCCGATGGCAATACTCACGTCGGCTTGAGCCAGCGCCTGAGTGTCGTTGATGCCGTCGCCGATCATCGCCACGGTCTTGTGCTCGCTCTGCAGCTGCTTCACCAGATTCTCCTTGTCCTGAGGCATCACCTTGCTTTTATAGTGCTGAATGCCGGCCTTCTGAGCCCAATAGCGTGCAGCCTCTTCCTTGTCGCCACTCATCATGTAGACCTCTATTCCCTCTTTCTGCAAGTCTTCCATGGCCTCATGGGCATGTGGCTTCAGCGATTCGCGCTCCTCCAAAGGCAGCGAGTCCGATTTAGTGAAGTCGATGTTGCGGTTGGGCAAGGTGAGAGTTCCTGTCTTGTCGGCAACGAGGGCGTTCACTTTGCGCAGGCTCTCGAGTGCTGTAGCATCCTTGATGAGTATCTTGTCTTGTGCAGCCTTACCGATGCCCACCATCAGGGCTGTCGGAGTGGCAAGTCCCATGGCGCAGGGGCAGGCGATGACAAGTACAGCTACTGCCGAGAGCAGAGCATGAGGCAATGCGTCGTTGCCACCGATTGCCCACCAGAGGATGAACGTAATCAATGCCAATCCCGCCACTACCGGCACGAACACCATCGCGGCCTTGTCGACGATTCGTTGAACAGGCGCCTTGCTGCCCTGAGCTTCCTGCACCATGCGGATAATCTGTGCGAGTGCTGTGTGCTCGCCGATTTGTCGGGCCCTCATGCGGAACTTCCCCTGACTGGGAATGGTTCCCGCCAACACTTTCGCTCCCTTCTTCTTCTCAGCCGGATTCGGTTCACCCGTTATCATGCTTTCGTCCACGTAGGCAGCGTCGGGGGTCATAAAGCTTTCAGCACTGATAACCTCACCATCGACGGGCACCTTTTCTCCGGGCCGCACCTCAAGAATATCGCCCACCTCAATTGTTGATATAGGCACTTCCTCTATCCTGTTGCCGTCCACGATGTGGGCTGTTTTGGGAGCCATGCCCATGAGCTGCCGAATGGATGAGGCCGTTCCGTCCTTGGCTTTCTCCTCCAGCAGCCTGCCGGTGAGGACAAAGGTGATAATCATCACGCTGGCATCATAGTAAGTGCCCCATTCTATGCCTTTGGAAGTCCACACGGCATCACCCCAAAAAGTATTGAAAACGCTGAACAGAAAGCTGATGACTGTGCTCAGTGCCACAAGGGTGTCCATGTTGGCCGAACCGTGCTTTAGCTGTTTCCATGCGGTGGAGTAGAACTGCCGACCGCAGATGAGTAAGTTGGCAAGAGCTAAGAGCATGCTGGTCTGCAAGTTCACAGCCTTGCTGCCTAAGTTGATCCAGCCCATAGATATGGCCATCACAGCCACTGCCAGAATCCAGGAGAGGGCGGCGTGGCGTCGCAGCAGTGAGTAAGCGCGCCGCTGAATGGTCTCAGCGCTGCGTCCGGGTTCTACCACGAGGTCGTAGCCGATACCGTTGACTGCTTTCTTCATCTGTGCCGGCGTCACCTTGTCCGGGTCGTAGTCGACAAGAGCCGAGCGGGCAGCGAGGTTGACCGACGCCTGCTCCACTCCGTCGAGCCCATTCAGACAGCGCTCCACATTGGCTGCGCACGAGGCACACGCCATTCCCACTACAGGTATGTTCTTCTTTGTCGTCATAGGCTGAGCTCGTATCTTCCACTTCCGTCGACAGCGTCCTTGAGTTGTCTTTCATCGACGAGGTTGCTGTCGTACTCCACAGTGACATTCTTATTTTCTACGTCGGCCACGGCATCCTGGACGCCGTTGAGTGCTTTAAGTACATTCTCTACATTAGCTTTGCAGTGCGGGCACTTCATGCCGCTCACATTAAAAGTTCTCTTTTCCATTGTCTTGTTGCTTTATGTTTACGGCTGCAAAGTTAATGGTTTCTTTCCATAGTCCTATTACAGAATGTTGGGCAAGAGTTGTAAGATTCTGAGCTCCCGGGTACGAAAAAGCGCCAGCGGGAAGCCCTCTGTCATTCCTGCCGGCGCCATAGTCAGTTGCGTCCGTCTTCAGATTATCTTACCTCGGGAACGGGGTAGTCATACTGTCTGTTGTAGCGCGGGGTATGGTCGTTATTGTACCATGCTCCTTGCACTTCGATACCGATTGAGATATTGTGATTGGGACTGTAGACCACACCAGCTCCCACCGTATTGGCACCAGGTGCCATACTCCCCAAGCCATAGTTCATGGAGCTGAACCAGGGCATATAGGCACCGTAAGGCATCAGGCCACAGCCATAATACCTATTATAATAAGAGCTGTAGTTGTCGGCCAGTGACAGCCTGCCGTAGGCATAAGCCTGCCAATGCTCGTTGAAGCGATAGCCCACCATGGCGTAGAGACCGGCGTCGCGGTAGTTGTCGCTGCCCCAATTGATGTTGTTCATTTGTGCTCCAGCCAGCATCCATAGTCTGCCGTCTTTGGTTACGGGCGTGAGGTAGGCTGCGCTGAGCGACTGGGTGAACCCTCCGCTGTGAGGAGCGTCGTGCCCGGGGGTGATGAAAGCCGAGAGGCCGAGTTGAAGGTTGAGTCCTCGGTGCAGGCCCCAAGGCCACATGGCGTAGGGTTCCCATACTGCGCCGGGGCCGATACTGTCGGTGCTGGCCACAGAACGGAATGCGGCCGGTCTGCTTTCGTGGGCCGGTTGGATGATGGATAGGGCCGTGGTAGGCTGCGTAGCCTTCACGGGCTTACCTTTATAGACCACTGTGCCGGAGGCTGAAAAGAGGGTGTCGCCGGGAAGCAGCCAGTCTTCCCGTGGGCTGTCGACTGAATGGAGCGGCCCCAAAGCTCTCGTCTGTGCCACTGCTGAAGGTGCACACAGCGTAGCCAAACAGATAATGATTAGTAACTTCTTCATCGCTGCAAATATACCCCGATAGTGTCTAACCTCAAAACATTTAAAGTCTTTTTCATTTTAATTATCAATTATTTCTTTGGTCTTCAGCCTATTTGTATTACTTTTGTCGATGTATTTACTCTATTGACGTATGAAGAAGATTCTAATAGCTTTCCTTGGCTTCGCCCTGTCGGCATCGTTGCCTATAGCTGCTCAGAGCAATGCCTCCGGCCATAAGAGTCTGGGGCAGCGCATTTCTGGACTCTGGCACAAGACGCGCAAGAACGTCACCAATGCCGGCAAGGAGCTCGACAGTGCACTGGGTATTACCGAGACGGAGGATGTGGTAAAGGTGGACGGTGTCTATTACATGCCGCTCTACAGTGTGAACCTCTATGATGGAGCCGACGGGCAGCCGCTGCGCGAGGCGTGCAAGAAGCTTTTCACCAAGCGCTATCCCCAGGCCGTGATAAAGACTGTGGCTCTGCCACAGACCGGCTGGCTCAGCAGTGCCATGGAGAAGAAGGGTCAAATCGTGGGCTATATGCAGACGATGCTCTGCTACGTGATAGCCCGTGACGGTTCCGATGGCTATATCAATGCACGATTCAGTTTCAAGCGCTACAAAGATGTCGGCGAGGCCTATGCCCCGCTCAACGGCAGCTGGCCGAAATGGGAACGGACCGACGTGCTGGCTAATAAGGTATACAGTAAACTAATTGGAAAATAACCTACTAAGAGGATGAACTTTTTTAAATCGCTCTTCGGCAAGAAGGAGGAGGAAGCTCCCGAAAAGAAACAGCAGGAAGAGGCAGCCAGAAACTTTGACGTTCTGAAGTACGATGGCGTCCGGGCGTTACGCTCAGGAGAGACGGCTTATGCCATCGAGTGTTTTAACCATGCGCTTGAATTGCACGACGATTTGGAGGTACGCGACTATCTCTCGCAGGCCCTCATCCGCAACAATGAGCTGCTGCCTGCTTATGAGCAGTTGCAGAAACTACAGGAAGCCGAGCCCGACAATCTCAAAGTGCTGCTGAGGATGGCGGATGTCACCTACATGATGGAGGACTATGGCACCATGGCGTCGGTGTGCGAGAAGGCACTGCTGCTCGACAAGGATAATCCGGAGACCTTATATTATTATGCCAGGGCCTGCCTGGGGCAGGATGACCAAGTGAATGCCATAGCCATGCTCACCAAGGCTATCGCTGTGAAGGATGACTTTGCCGATGCCCGCCTCCTGCGTGGCGAGACGCTCCTGAAGATGAACGACAAGGAGGGGGCTGCCGAGGATGTCGACTGGCTGCTTGCTCACACTCACGACAACGAGGATGTGCTTCAGCTGGATGCTGCCCTTGAGACCGCTAAGGGGAATGTGCAGAAGGCCATCGATGTCTATACACATATTATTGATCTCAACCCATTCTCGCTCAAGGCTTTCCGAGAGCGTGGGGCACTCTGGCTGAAGCTGGGTGACAAGGAGAGTGCTGAGGAAGACATGAAGGCGGTGCTGGAACTCGATCCTAACCAGGCTAAGCAGGTGAGCGGGAACTATAGCGCTGAGGGCACCGAGGACATCGGCAGGCAGGTGGAGCAGGCCTATCGCAATAATAATCCCCTCGGCTTGGGATAACGCTATTTTCTGAACCACAAGAAATCACGTTTCCGGAACCCTCTTGAGATGGGACCGGAGAGGGCGGCTCCTGTCGGCAGAGCGGCCTCAACTCCTTAGGCTGAGGCTCCGATAGCCCATACTCCGCGATGTTTACGCCGTATGGAGTAGCTATTTACGGCATATGGCGAACATATCTCCGCCAATTGGCGTAGATAGCTCCGGCATATGGCGTAAATAGTTTCGGCTAAAGGTGGTGAAGGTCCTGACCGGACGTTCCGACTCGTTTCACGCTGGGGTGAAAGAGCAGGTGTACCGCCGGTGGTATTGGCCATGTCAGGGCTTGCGGCCTCCTTCCCCGGCGTTCATGCAGAAAGTCGGCTTGTGATGCTGACTTCTGTCACCCGAGGGATAATAATGAAGAAAAAACGAGATTTTTCCTTCGAAAAGTTTGGATGTTAGCAATTAAAGTGATACTTTTGCAACCGTAAACATTAATACAAGCGATATGATGACCAAAGTGTACGCATCTTACTACTATTTCTTTTACTTTGCATGGCAGTGCAGAGCGGGAGGTTGCGTATAATTCTCAAAGGAGATGAAGGTCAGGAATCAGATAATCCGACAAGAAACGAAACGGTCCCGCTCAGTTGTAGAGCAGGACCGTTTTTCGTAGACTCGGTATCACGTAACATAACGACATGAAGAGAATAGCCATTCAAGGGCGACGGGGCTCGTTCCACGACATTGCAGCCCACCAGTATTTCCACGAAGGTCAGGTGCAGCTCATCTGCTGCAGCACGTTCGAGGAAGTGTTTGCTTCCATCCACCGCGACCCTACCGTGATAGGGCTTGTGGCCATAGAGAACACGATTGCGGGGTCGCTGCTCCACAACTATGAGCTGTTGCGCGCCTCGGGCACGACCATAGTGGGCGAGCACAAGCTCCACATCCAGCATGCCATCAGCTGTCTGCCCGGACAGCAGCTTGACAGTCTGACGGAGGTGCACTCCCATCCCGTGGCTCTGATGCAGTGCCGTGACTATCTGGCGGCTCATCCACAGCTGAAGGCCGTCGAGGCTGAGGATACCGCCGGCTCAGCCGAGGATATCAGTCTGAACCACCGAATGGGCTGGGCTTCCATCTGCCATCCCGATGCCGCCCGGATGTATGGGCTTGAGGTGCTGGAGGACCACATTGAGGACAACAAGCACAACTACACCCGCTTCCTTGTGGTCAGCGACCCTCGCAAGGCCGACTTCCTGCGTCCGTTGGAGACCGTCAACAAGGCGAGCCTTGTCTTCTCGTTGCCCCATGAGGAAGGCTCCCTCTCAAAAGTTCTTACCATCCTCTCATTCTACAATATCAACCTTACCAAGATTCAGTCGCTGCCTGTCATCGGTCACGAGTGGGAATATCTGTTCTATGTGGATGTCACCTTCGACAATCTGACACGCTATCGTCAGAGCATCGATGCCATCATACCGCTGACCAAGGAGTTGAGAATCTTAGGTGAATATAAAGGACAATGAATATGGAAATCAAACCTGCCGATAGAGTCGGACGAATCGAAGAGTATTATTTCAGTCGTAAGCTCAAGGAAGTGGCACGGCTCAATGCCGAGGGTCAGGATATCATCTCGCTGGCCATCGGCAGCCCCGACATGCCCCCGTCGGAGCAAACCATCAGCAAACTCTGTGAAGTGGCACGTCGTCCTGACGCGCATGGCTATCAGCCCACATCGGGCCTGCCCGAGCTGCGTCAGGCTATGGCCGCATTCTATAACAAATGGTATGGCGTGAGTCTGGACCCGATGAAGGAGATTCAGCCTATCATAGGCTCGAAGGAAGGCATCATGTATGTCACCCTGGCATTCTGCAACCCCGGCGATGGCGTGCTCATTCCCAATCCCGGTTACCCCACCTACACAGCCATCAACCGCATTTTCGCTACGCGCATCATCAACTATCCGCTCATGGAGGACAATGGCTGGCAGCCCGATTTCGAAGCTCTGGAGCGCATGGACCTCAGTGGCGTGAAGGTGATGTGGACCAACTATCCCAACATGCCCACGGGTGGCAATGCCCGCCGGGAAACCTTTGAACGGCTGGTCAGCTTTGCCCGCCGGCACGGCATTCTGGTGGTCAACGACAATCCTTATTCGCTCATCCTCAACGCTCATCCGCTGAGCATCATGCAGACAGAGGGTGCCAAGGACTGCTGTATAGAGCTCAACTCCATGTCGAAGAGCTTCAATATGCCCGGATGGCGTGTAGCCATGATGGTGGGCTCGGAGAAGTTCATCTCCTGGATGTTCCGCATTCAGAGCAACATTGAGAACGGCACCTTCCGGGGCATCCAACTCGCTGCCGCCGAAGCCTTCAACACCAACAACGAGGAATGGCATCGTGAATACAATGTGGAGGTCTATCGCCGCCGCCGTGCTGTCGCCGAGGACATTATGCGGGCCCTGGGCTGCACGTGGGACCCCCAGCAGGTGGGCATGTTCCTATGGGGGCGCATTCCCGACCACTGGGCCGATGTGGAGGAACTCACCGAGAAGGTGCTCCACGAGGCCAGGGTGTTCATCACGCCGGGCTTCATCTTCGGGAGTCAGGGCCGCCGCTACATCCGCATCTCGCTCTGTGCCAAGGACGAGAAGATGCTCGAGGCCCTGAGGCGGGTGAGAGCTGTGTTTGAATAACGTGAGACAATAAATATAAAAGATATGGATATGGAACTTGAATTAGAACCTCTCAAATTGCCGAGCGACAACGAGCGGCCTTTTGTAATTGCCGGTCCCTGCAGTGCCGAGACCGAGGAACAGGTGCTGACCACAGCACGCCAATTAGCAGCCAAGGGCTGCCATAACTTCAGGGCTGGCGTCTGGAAGCCCCGCACCAAGCCCGGAGGTTTCGAGGGACAGGGTGAGAAGGCACTGCCTTGGCTCAAGGAAGTGAAGGATGAAACAGGAATGCTTGTCGCTACTGAGGTGGCCAAGCCTGAGCATGTGGAGCTCTGTCTGAAATATGGCATCGACATCCTTTGGATAGGTGCCCGCACAAGTGCCAATCCCTTTGCCATGCAGGATTTGGCCGACAGCCTTCGGGGCGTCGACATTCCCGTCTTTGTGAAGAATCCCGTGAACCCCGATTTGGAACTGTGGATAGGTGCCATGGAGCGCATCAATCAGGCCGGGGTGAAGCGCATGGCTGCTATCCACCGTGGGTTCTCGTCGGCCGACAAGAAGATCTACCGCAATCTGCCCATGTGGCAGATACCCATTGAGCTTCACCGGAGGATACCCGATCTGCCCATCATCTGCGACCCCAGTCATATCGGAGGGCGCCGTGAGCTCATAGCCTCGCTCTGCCAGCAGGCCATGGATTTGGGCTTCGACGGACTCATCGTGGAGAGCCATTGCAATCCCGACGAGGCCTGGAGCGACGCCCGCCAGCAGGTGACACCGGACGTGCTCGACTTGATTCTTTCTCTGCTTGTGGTGCGCGATGAGCATACCACCACCGAGGGACTGAGACAGCTGCGCTCGCAGATTGACGAAATCGACGACCAGATGATGAACCTTCTGGCCAAGCGCATGCGCGTGTGCCGGGAGATTGGACAATATAAGAAGGAGCACAACCTCACCGTGCTGCAGGCTTCGCGCTATAGCGAAATCCTCGACAAGCGCGGCTCCCAGGGCAGTCTCATTGGTCTGTCGCCGGAGTCGGTGGCTCGAATCTTTGAGGAAATCCATCAGGAGAGTGTGCGCCAGCAGCTGGAAATCGTCAACCAATAGAAGCTTAGGACAATGAGGATATTGATTATGGGAGCAGGCAAGATGGGGAGCTTCTTCATCGATTTGCTGAGCTTCGACCACGAGGTGGCAGTCTTCGAGAAGGATGCCCGAAGACTGCGCTTTACTTACAACTGCCAGCGCTTCACCATGCTGGATGAAATCCAGGCTTTCAAGCCCGAGCTGGTCATCAATGCGGTCACGGTGAAGTACACCATCCCGGCTTTCGAGGAAGTGATGCCCTATCTGCCGGACGACTGCATACTGAGCGACATCAGCAGCGTGAAGACGGGGTTGAAGGACTTCTATATGTCTACAGGACGGCGCTACGTGTCGACGCATCCTATGTTTGGGCCCACCTTTGCCAATCTTAATCAGCTCAGCGAGGAGAATGCCATCATCATCAGTGAGGGCGACTACATGGGGCGCATCTTCTTCCGCGACCTCTACAGCAGGCTCGGCTTGAACATCTACGAATACACCTTCGAGGAGCACGACAAGACCGTAGCCTACTCCTTGAGCATTCCCTTCGTGAGTACGTTTGTCTTCGCTGCCGTGATGAAGCATCAGGATGCCCCCGGCACCACATTCAAGCGGCATATGCAGATAGCGCGTGGAGTGCTGTCGGAGGACGACTACCTGCTGCAGGAGATACTCTTCAACCCTTATACTTCCGACCAGGTGGCCCGAATCCGGACTGAGCTGAAGACACTGCTCGACATCATTGACCGTCATGATGCCAAGGGCATGAAGGATTATCTGGAGCGGATAAGGGCCAATGTAAAGTAGACCGCCGTGGTGCTTTTTGGGTGGCATTGAGAGCAGTTTCAGAAGTCGGATGGTGAACCGTGAAGAAGAAAAGCTCTATGGAGGTGTGTTTTTTTGCACAAGCCTTGGTGAAGTCGGGCTTTTCGGCTATCTTTGCACCGACTGACGATGGGCGCAAAGGAAGTGCCCACGCTTGAGGCCGAATATGCTGTAACCCCTAAATGCAAGATATGAATATGAAGCATCTTATTGTCTTTTGCTGTG
>ONMG01000125.1 GCA_900318855.1 uncultured Prevotella sp. | reverse complement strand
ATGAGCACGCTCTGAGTGGCCGGCACTATGAATGCAAAGGTGAGATGGCAGACGATCATCAGCAGAGCACCGAGAATGAGCATGGTAGCTCCTTTGCCCTTGTGGTCGAGATAGTTACCCAATAAAGGAGTGACGAGTGCAGCGCCGATAGGGAACCAGAAGAACACCCGGCCCGCTGCCTCGGCAGTGTAGTGGAGATTGCACTGCAGCATGTTGATAGCATACTTTTGGAAGGGGAAGATGGCCGAATAATAGAGTACGCAGAGCAGAGCTACAACCCAGAACATGCGCAGGCTCAGAATCTTGCCGATGTCCTTCACCTTGAAGGGATCGTCCTTCTCCTCCTTGGCGCCCTGGGCGTCGAGCTTCTTGTCCATGAATCCGTAGGTGATGAAGCTGATGAGGCCGATGCATACCAGCAGCAGGCTCACTGCTACAGGTCGGCTTACGCTCACGGGGTTGATGAAGGCGATGACGGGAGCACCCACCATGACGACGGCAACGCCTATACGGGCAATGGCCATCTCAACACCCATGGCGAGAGCCATCTCATGCCCTTCGAACCATTTCACGATGCCGCGGCTCACGGTGATGCCGGCCATCTCAGAGCCACAGCCGAACACCATGAAGCCTATAGCGGCTAACTTGGCCGAGGCTGGCTCTCCGGCGTACCAGGGTGTAACGTTCCACCAGGATTGTGGCAGATTAAGGATACCGTCCATAAATGTCTTCACTGCCGAGGTCTCGAAAGTGTCGGTGACGGCATACCAATTGATGAAAGCACCGCACACCATGACGGCTCCCGACAGGATGGCCGTAAAGCGTACGCCCATCTTGTCAAGAATGATACCTGCGAAGATGAGGAAGAACACAAACACATTGAGAAAGGGCTCAGAACCTGCATAGTGGCCGAAAGCCACAGGATCCCAGCCGCGCTGTGTTTGGAGCAGTGCCTGAAGGGGGGAGAGTATATCTACAAAGATGTAGGCGAAAAACATGGCTCCTGCCAGCAGGACAAGGGCCGTCCAGCGCAGTGCCTTACTGTCGCTGAGCTTTGTGTGGATTTGTTCTTGCATAATCAATACTTTATATTATCCATAACATACTTATTCGGGTGTCACTTCTTGAGCCAGCGGTCTAGCCAGTTGAAGAAGGTGCGCTGCCAGAGGATGCCGTTTTGAGGCTTCAGCACCCAATGGTTCTCATCGGGGAAGATGAGGAGTTCGGCGGGTATACCGCGCAGACGGGCGGCATTGAAGGCTCCCATGCCCTGGTTGGCATTGATGCGGTAATCCTTCTCACCGTGGATGCACAGGATAGGGGCAGTCCATTTGTCGACAAACTTATGGGGGGAGTTGTCGTAGGTGCGCTTGGCATTGGCGGTCTGGTCTTTGTTCCAATAAGCGTCGTCGTACTCCCAGTTGGAGAACCATCCCTCCTCGGTGTCGGTGTACATCGACTCCAGGTTAAAGGCGCCGTCGTGGGCGATGAAGCATTTGAAGCGTCCGTCGTGATGACCGGCAAGGTAGTAGACCGAGAAACCTCCGAACGAGGCTCCCACAGCGCCTAAGCGGTCCTTGTCGACAAAGGGCAGATTGGCTGTGGCATCGTCGATGGCGCTCAGATAGTCTTTCATGCACTGTCCGGTCCAGTCGCCGCTAATCTCCTCGTTCCATTCTGAGCCGAAGCCCGGCAGACCGCGCCGGTTGGGGGCTATGATAACGTAGCCGTGGGAAGCCATGATGGAAAAGTTCCAGCGATAGCTCCAGAACTGTGAGACGGGGCTCTGCGGGCCTCCCTCACAATATAATAAGGTGGGATATTTCTTGTTGGGATTGAAATGAGGCGGCAGGATGACCCACACCAGCTCTTGCTTTCCATCGGTGGTCTTCACCCAGCGCTGCATGATGCTCGCTGGTGCCAGCTGACTGAAGATGTGGCTGTTCTCATCGGTCAGTTGCACCAATGCTGACGACTGTGCTTTCTTATTATTGGGTGTGAGAATATAAAGGTCGTCCGGTCGAAGCATGGAATGCTTGGTTACTATCAGACTCTTGTCTTTCAGTCCGGAGCCTAACATCTGGAGGGAGCCGAAATCAGCCCACTCGGGCTTGCTGATTTGCATCACGTGTCCCGTGAGATCGGTCTGGTAGACACCTTCTACTGCATGCCAGCACCCTGTGAAATAGAGGTTCTTGCTGTCGTTGGACCAGATGAAGCCATCGACGTTGGAGTCGAAGCTCTCGGTGACGTATTTCTTTTCACCCGTCAGAAGGTTCATCACGCAGAGCCGGTTGCGGTCGCTTTCGTAACCGTCGTTCTTCATACTTTGCCAGGCGATGTACTTGCCGTCGGGCGAGAATGAAGGGTTTACGTCGTAGCCCACCTGCATGTCACCCTGCTGATGGTTTACAACCTGATTGCGCATGCTCTTGGTCGGGTCAATCTTAGGCTCTTTGTAGCCTTCTGGCTTGCAGAGGTTGCGAGTGGCCTTCGTAGCAACGTCGAATAGGTAGATGTCGGCATCTGTGGAGACTGCGTAGTTAACGCCGGTCTTCTTGCGGCAGGTATAGGCTATCTGCTTGGAGTCCGTGCTCCAGTCCAGCTGCTCAATGCCACCGAAGGGTGCCATGGGGCACTCGTAGGGCTCTCCTTCAAGCAGGTCGGTACCGTCGTCTATATGGTTGGCCGTGACTGAGGCAACAAAGGGATGAGCCACGCTCTCCACATAGTGATCCCAGTGACGGTAGTTGAGGTCGGTGACGAGTCGGCCTGTAGCCTTGGGCAGGTCTTTGGGATTCTCCTTGATTGACTCATGGTAGGGCAGACTCTTAATGAGGATGACCTTCGAGCCGTCGGGTGAGAATTTGAAGCCCTCGATATCGATTTTCGAGTCAGTAAGCTTCACACGGGCAGAGCCGTCGGGATTCATTTTCCACAGTTGGCCGTCGCGCAGGAAGGCTATCTTCGAGCCATTCTCAATCCAGGCGGGGTCGCTTTCGCTTTTGGCGTCCTGGGTCAGCAGTGCCGGTGCCAGATTGACTTTTGGCGACTTGGCGTTCACGCTTTGGCGATAGAGCACCGTATGGCTCTTGTTCTCCTTGACACTGTAATAGCTCACCTGGTAGACCACCTGCTTGCCGTCGGGCGAGGTGGCATATGCGCCGATGCGGCCCATGGCCCAGAGGGCCTCAGGTGTCATTAGGTCGCTTGTCAGTTGAATGTTGTTCTTGCCTATATTCACAGTTCCTTGAGCAGCAGCGCCTGATGCAGAAAGCATCAGAGCCGCTGCGATTATCATAGTCTTGTTCATAGATGGATGTTTACTTGCGGTGCATTTTCTTGTTGAGCTCCTCGCGTTTGCGCTGCATCTCTTCCTGTTGCTTCTGCATGGCCTGCAGCCGTGCTGCAAGTCCGCTCATCTTCTGCGGGTTACTCTGGTTCTCTTTATAGCGTTTCTCGAGGATAGCCAGCAGCTTGGCGTCGTTTGTCGTCTTGCGTAAAGCCCACATGATGAGTGCCGACATGATGAGCGAGACGAAATAGTAGAAGTTGAGTCCTGACGAGTAGTCATTGAAGATGAAGAAGAACATCAGCGGCATAAGGTACATCATCCACTGCATCACTTTCATCTGTTCGGCCTGCTGTCCTACCATCTGGTCCTTCTGCATCTGCATCGTAAACCAACTGTAAATGATTTGGGCACCGCAGAAGAGAATGCAGGTGAGACTCAGGTGGTCGCCGATGAGCCACAGATTCTGATTCCATTCCAGGATGGGGTCGTAGGTGGAGAGGTCCTTCATCCATAGGAAGCTCTGCCCGCGAAGCTCAATGGCATTAGGCACGAAGTTGAACATGGCAATCCAGATAGGCATCTGGATGAGCATAGGCAGACAGCCTGAAAGCGGACTGACGCCGTACTTGGCGTATTCGGCCATCATGGCTTGCTGCTTTTGCATCTGGTCCTCGGGCTTGTTGTACTGCTTTGTAGCTTCATCGAGCTTGGGCTTCAGAACGCGCATCTTGGCCGAGCTCATATAGCTCTTCTTCACCATGGGGTAGGTGATGAGCTTCAGGAGCAGGGTGATAAGGATGAGCACGATTCCCATTGGGAAGAGCTTGGAGAGCCAGTCGAACACATAGATGGTGAACCAGCGGTTGATGATGCGGAAGAGTGGCCATCCGAGGTACACCAGGCGCTGCATCTCGAGCTGCTTGCCGAAAGCGCTCTCCTTCTCCACCTTCTTGAGCAGGCGGAAGTCGTTGGGACCAAAGTAGAACTCAAACTCTGAGGGAGTGCGCCCCGAGGGGTCGAAGGTGGTGCGCATCTTGGCATGGTACTGCTTCAAGTAGCCGCTCTCTTTCTGCTGGGGAATGGAGGTCAGGAGCGAGTGCTCGGCAAAGTCGTTCTTGGAGATGATGACAGCCGAGAAGAATTGGTTCTTGAAGGCCACCCAGTCAATCTTCTTGTCGACGTCCTGGTCATCCTTCTCCGAAGTCTCACTGAGATGCTTGTCGCCACCGTCGCTGAAATGGTAGGTGAGGGTAGCGTAGCGATTCTCAAAGGTGAATCCCTTTTCCTGCTGGCGGCACTTGTCCTGCCAGTCGACCAGCATGTTCTGCTTACCCGGCGCAAAGAGTCCGGCCATACCGTTCACGCTCAGCTTCATGTGCAGGAGATAGTCGCGGCCAAGCGTGTAGTCGATGACGATGGTCTTCCCCGGGGCTGCGGTGGCCGTGAGGGTCAGCGTGGAATCGGTGAGGTTGGAAGGGGTGAAGTAGAGGTCGGCAGTAGCTATGTTGGCCTCCTTGGCCTCGAAGATATAGTTGAGGCTTTGGTCTTTCGGTGTGAACAGGGTGACGTCGTTCTTGCCGGTGATGTTGTCCTTGTAGTTCTTGATGACGGCCTGGGTGACCGTGCCCCCCTTGGTGTTCACGGTGAGTTCCACCTTCTGATTGCGGAGCTTGATGTCGCGTGCCTCACCACGGAGCGCAGAGTAGAAGAGGGCAGAGGTGTCCTGCATCACTGCTGCCTTTTGAGCCTCGTGCTTCTTGAGAGCAGCCTGCTTCTGGGCTTCCTTCTTCTTCTGGGCATTGATTTGTGCCAGTTGTTCCTGCCGGGCCTTTTCCTGTTCTTCTTTCGAGGGCTGGGCCCAGTAGCTGAATCCTATCAGGACCAAGGCTATGAGAACAAAGCCGGTAATACTATTCTTGTCCATTGATGATGATTAAAGAGGGTGAACCTGCAGACTTGCACAGGCTGCAGGTTCCCGGATTTGATATTTTGTTTGTTGGTCTATTGCTTATGGTTTGCTATGGCTGTCTTGACGAAGTCCACGAACAGGGGGTGGGGCTTGAGGACGGTGCTCTGATACTCCGGGTGGAACTGTGTGCCGATGTACCATTTCAGAGAGGGTATCTCAACGATTTCAATGAGTCCGCTCTCGGGGTTACGCCCGACGCAGTTCATTCCTGCACGTTCGAACTCCTGCTCGTACTGGCTGTTGAACTCATAGCGGTGGCGGTGGCGTTCCTGGATGTGTTCTTTTTTATAGATGTCCAACACCCTTGAGCCTTGTGAGAGCACGCACTCGTAGGCTCCCAGTCGCATGGTGCCACCCATGTTGGTGATGTTCTTCTGTTCCTCCATGATGTCGATGACATTGTGCGGAGTCTTTTCATCCATCTCGCGGCTGTTGGCGTCAGCATAGCCGAGCACATTGCGGGCAAACTCTATGACCATCATTTGCATGCCCAGGCAGATGCCGAATGTCGGGATGTCGTGGGTGCGGGTGTAATGGGCAGCGGTAATCTTGCCTTCGATGCCGCGCTGGCCGAATCCGGGACAGATGACGATACCGTCCTGCCCCTTCAGCTTCTCGGCTACATTGGCTTCAGTGATATTCTCCGAATTGATGAAGGTGATGACTGTCTTATGGTCGTTATAGGTGCCGGCTTGGGCCAGGCTCTCGCGGATGCTCTTATAGGCATCCTGCAGGTCGTATTTGCCCACCAGTCCGATATGCACCTCTTCGGTAGCATTCTTCATTCTTTCCAGGAAGTTCTTCCAGGGGCCGAGCGTCGGTGTGGCCCCAATGGGCTCGCCCACTTTCCTCAGAATGGCTGTGTCGAGTCCCTGATTCTGCATGTTAACCGGAACCTCATAGATGCTGGGCAGGTCCTCACTCTGGATGACACAGTCGAAGTCCACGTTACAGAAGGCGGCCACCTTCTTGCGCAGGTTGTCACTGAGGTGCTTCTCCGTGCGCAGCACCAGCACGTCGGGCTGTATACCCACGCTCTGCAGTTCTTTCACGCTGTGCTGTGTGGGCTTGGTCTTCAGTTCGCCGGCTGCTTTCAGATAGGGAATGTAGGTGAGGTGCACGTTTACGGCCTTGCGGCCCAGTTCCCATTTCATCTGGCGGATGGCTTCCATGAACGGTGCGCTCTCGATGTCACCGATGGTACCGCCAATCTCGGTAATCACAAAGTCATAATGCTCTTTCTGTCCCAGCAGGCGGATGTTGCGCTTTATCTCATCGGTGATGTGAGGCACCACCTGGATGGTCCTTCCCAGATAGTCGCCGCGCCGCTCCTTGTCGATGACGCTCTTGTAGATGCGGCCTGTGGTCATGGAATTGGCCTTGGTGGTCTGAATGCCTGTAAAGCGCTCGTAGTGACCCAAGTCGAGGTCGGTCTCCATACCGTCGACGGTCACATAGCATTCGCCATGCTCATAGGGATTGAGTGTGCCCGGGTCGATATTGATGTAGGGATCGAACTTTTGGATAGTGATATTATAGCCTCTGGCCTGCAGCAGCTTACCGATGGAAGAAGAGATGATTCCTTTGCCAAGCGAAGAAACAACACCGCCAGTGACAAAGATATACTTAGTTTCAGCCACGTTGATATAACTTTAAGAGATGAATGATAACTATATAATGTGGTGCAAAGATAGTATAAAAAAGCCGAACCGACAAGCAAGTTGTAGATTTTTCTTTCTACCTTTGTACTCGTAATTCAATAGCTATGCGAATTAGATACTTGCTCTTCGTGCCGCTGTTGTGGCTCTCGGCAGCTGCCAGCGCCTACGGTCACCGCACTCCGGTGCATCCCACCGACACGGTGGCACCCTTTGTCAGGGCCTACGTGGACTCCCTACAGCACTATAAATTGCGCCTCGACTCGGTACTGACATCCGACAGTGTCCGCCTCTTCTCTAATGTGGATATCTCGGATGGCCGCTATTCCCCGCTCTTTCTGCCGCTCACTTTCTACCATGGCATCAGCCAGCGCAAGTTCGCCTTGGAGAGCAGTGAGGACTGGTCGTCGTTCTCTCAGGTGATGGATAACGCCTTGCTCCATGTCTATCTCTCGCGCCCCGATTTGGTGACCAATACGCAGAGCAGACTGGCCGGGGTGCCGATGGTGCTGCCCGAGCAGCCCAAGCCCATAAAGAACAAGACCAGCATTGTCGACAAGGTGGACCTGGCCCCCGACGAGCCCCATACGGAGCCGGTCACGGTGATGCTGCGCCGGCCCAATTTCTGGAAGTTCAGTGGTGACAGCTATCTGCAGTTCATTCAGAACTATGTGTCTGGTAACTGGTACAAGGGTGGCGAGAGCAACTATTCCATGTTGGGGCGCCTGAACTTCTCGGCCAATTATGACAACCACCAGAAGCTCAAGTGGGACAACCGGCTGGAGATGCAACTGGGATTCCAAACCACGAAGAGCGATACCCTCAGACGGCTCAAGACCTCGACCGACCTGCTACGCTACACGGGCATGCTGGGGGTGCAGGCCCACAAGAACTGGTACTATTCCTTCCAGCTTATCGCCACTACTCAGTTCCTGCGGGGCTATCGCAACAACGACACGAAGGTGTACTCCGACTTCCTCTCGCCGCTGAACCTCAATGTCTCTATTGGTATGGATTACCACCTCAACTGGCTCAAGGGCAAGCTCACGGGAACCGTGCATCTTGCTCCGCTGGCTTACAACTATAAATATGTGGGGCGCGAGAATCTGGCTACAAGCTATGGCATCAAGAAAGGCGATCGTCACATCGACGACTATGGTTCTGAGGTCAACATCAACTTCAATTGGCGTTTCTCCAATATGGTGCGGTGGAGATCACGCATCTATGGCTACACTTCGTATAAACGGTCTGAGGTGGAGTGCGAGAACACCATCACCTTCCAGCTTACGAGGTTCCTGTCGAGCAATCTCTATTTCTATCCCCGTTTCGACGACAGCCGCTCGCGTGATAGCCACCACGGCTATTGGGAGTTCAAGGAGTACCTCTCCTTCGGATTCAACTACAACTTCTGACCCTTGCGGCCTGTGTGCCAAAGCCATGAGAGCCTTGCCTCAGGGAAAGCTTTAAGCATTTTCCCCTTGAGGCAAGGCTCTCAATCGTGATTATGCTGTGTGCCGGAGGGCAGCTTCCCGCCCGCCTTACTTCAGCTTTCTGAGCTCCTGAAGTTGTGCTTCGAGAGCGGCAATCTTTTCCATAGCGTCACTTTCCTTCTTGCGCTCGCGGGCCACGACGGCTTCGGGAGCATGGGCCACAAAGTTCGCGTTCTCCAGCTTCTTCCTCACTCCCGTGAGGAATCCGTTAAGATGTTCCAGCTCCTTGGTGCCTTTCTCTATTTCGGCATCCACGTCAATCATGTTGCCTAAGGGCACGGCGTATTCATCGGTGCCCACGAGGAAGGCACTGGCATCAGCACCCTTTTCCTTCACTACCGTGATGACCTTCAGATTGGCCATCTTCTTGATGACCTCATTGAAGCTTTGGTAGTGGTCCTTGCCCACGGCTTGCAGTTCGAGTGCTGTCTTGGGAGCAATGTTCTTCTGGTTGCGCACCGTGCGCACCCCGGCCACGACGAGTTTCACATTCTCCACGTCGGCCAGCAGCCTGCGTTCCTCCTCGCTGAGGGGGGCCAGGTCGAGCTGTGCCGTCATGATGCTCTCACCGGCCTTGTGCTCATAGAGGTTCTGCCAGAGCTCTTCGGTGATGAACGGCATGAAGGGGTGCAGCATCTTCAGGAGTGTGTCGAAGAAGCCGAGTGTAGCCTCGTAAGTGGCGCGGTCGATGGGCTGGGCCTCGCCGTTGGAATATTCGGGCTTCACCATTTCGAGATACCAGGCCGAGAACTCGTCCCAAAACAGGCGGTAGGCGGTCATGAGTGCTTCGCTGATGCGGTAGGTCTTGAACTGCATCTCCATGGTCTCGCCGGCCTCCTTGAGCTTAGCAGCGAACCAGCTCACAGCCGTGCGGTTGGCTGCCGTGGGCTGAGCGTCGTCCACCTTCCATCCCTTGACAAGCCGGAAGGCATTCCATATCTTATTGTTGAAGTTGCGGCCCTGCTCGCAGAGGCTCTCGTCGAAGAGGATGTCGTTGCCGGCAGGCGCACAGAGCATCATGCCCATGCGCACGCCGTCGGCTCCGTACTTGTCGATGAGCTTCAGGGGGTCGGGCGAGTTGCCCAGGCTCTTGCTCATCTTGCGACCGAGCTTGTCGCGCACGATGCCCGTGAAGTAGACGTGCTT
>ONMG01000105.1 GCA_900318855.1 uncultured Prevotella sp. | reverse complement strand
TGTAGGGAAACTTTTAATCATTCATTAAACCATAATGCTATGCACTTAGACCACATCCTCTTTACGGTGCTCTTGGCTGCCGGACTCAGTCTGCCAGTGAAGTCGCAGAACCCCAAACCCTTCACGGTGCCCGAAGTGAAAGAATGGAAAGGCTTCACAGGACAATTTCACCCCTCGGGCCGCATCGTCTGCTCAGACGACACCACCCGAACCATCGCCCAGCAGTTGGCCACCGACTACAAGCAGCTCTTCGGCCGCCAGCTCACCGTCGTCAGCGGGAAAGCCAGCACGGGCGACATCGTGCTCCGACAGCGGGGCAGCCGTAAACTGGGCGCCGAAGGCTACACGCTTACCGTCGGTTCCACAGCCCTCATCTCGGCTCCACACGCCAGGGGCCTCTACTGGGGCACCCGCACGCTTCTCCAGCTCTCGGAACAGACAGCTGACAGGAGTCTGCCTCAAGGACAAATCACCGACTATCCCGACTATGCCTTCCGCGGGTTCATGCTCGACTGCGGCCGCAAGTTCTTCCCAATGGAGATGCTGCGCCAATACGTCAAGGTGATGGCCTATTATAAGATGAACGCGTTCCATATACATATTAACGACAATGCCTTCCCATGGTTCTACAACGGCGATTGGAGCAAGACGCCAGCCGCCTTCAGACTCGAGAGCGACAGGTTCCCCGGCCTCACCGCCCGCGACGGTCACTACACCAAGGCCGACTTCATCGCCCTGCAGCAGATGGCCGACAGCGTGGGTGTGGAGATTATTCCGGAAATCGACGTGCCGGCCCACTCTCTCGCCCTCACCCGCTACCGCCCCTCCCTGGGCAGCAAGGACTTCGGCTCCGACCACCTCGACCTGCTGAATCCTGACACCTACAGCTTCTGCGACTCCCTCTTCGAGGAGTATCTCGAAGGTCCCAACCCCGTGTTCCGTGGAAAATACGTGCACATCGGCACCGATGAATACTCCAACCGGCGTCAGGACGTGGTGGAGAAGTTCCGCGGCTTCACCGACCGCTACATCCGGCTCGTGGAGCGCTATGGCCGCAAAGCAGCCATTTGGGGCCAGCAGACTCACGCAAAGGGCACGACACCTGTCAAGGTGAAGGATGTGCTGATGTACTGCTGGTCGAACGACTACTCTCAACCCGAGGAGATGATGCGACTGGGCTATCACATTGTGAGTATCCCCGACCGCTACGTCTACATCGTACCCAAAGCAGGCTACTACTACGACTACCTCAACACCCAATGGCTCTACACCCACTGGACGCCGGCTCTCGTAAACGGCATCCAGTTTCCTGAGCGCACGAAGCTTATCGAAGGAGGAGCCTTCGCCGTGTGGAACGACATAGCCGGCAATGGCATCAGCGATAAGGACGTGCACTACCGCGTGATGCCCGCCATGCAGACCCTCGCCACCAAGATGTGGACAGGCGCCAACCCCTCGTTCGACTACAACGACTTCAGCATCCGGCGGATCAGCCTCAGCGAAGCGCCGGGAGTGAACTACGCCGGCCGTGAGCCCGCAGGCACCGTGCTCAACCTCGACAAGGTGGAACCGGGCAGCAGGCTGCCACTAAGCCAGATAGGCTGGAATTACTCCGTGAGCTTCGACATCGAGGCCGCCGGCGAGGCCCTCGGAACCCCGCTCTTCAGCTTTGGCGACACCCACTTCTGGCTCTCCGACCCCATAGCAGGCCAGCTGGGCTTCTCTCGCGACGGCTATCTTTATCACTTCGGCTATCAGTTCTTCCCCGGAGAGAAGGCACATGTGGAAGTACGCGGCAATGAAGAGAAGACCGTGCTCATCGTCAATGGCAAGACCGTAGCCAACCTGGATGTACGAAAGATAAACTTCGGAAAGCGCGGCGACATGTACTACGTGAGCACACTCGTGTTCCCATTGAAGCAAGCCGGATCCTTCAAGAGCCACATCAGCCACCTTAAGGTAGAGAGTCTGTCCGCACAGTGAGCCCTCATCCCAGAGCAGAACTACATTGAACTACGGAGTCCATCAGGAAGAAGGCATTTAACAAGAGTCAAAGAGTCTTAACCGATAGAAAATAACCTCCAAAACTTTACTGTTTGAAAAGTAAAAGCAGTAACTTTGCACCAATTATCTATAAAATTTGAGAGATCGCTATCTAAAAGAAACATACCGGATGGAGAAAGGACTATATAATGCGGCGTACGAACACGACGCCTGCGGAATAGGAATGGTAGTGAACATTCATGGCAACAAGAGCCATGAGTTAGTGGATAATGCTTTGAAGGTGCTGGAAAACCTGCGCCACCGCGGAGCCGAGGGGGCCGACGGCAAGACCGGTGACGGCGCCGGCATCCTGCTCCAGATACCGCATGAGTTTATCCTGCTGCAAGGTATCCCCGTGCCCGAGAAGGGTAAGTACGGCACAGGACTGGTCTTCCTGCCCAAGGACCAGGAGCGCCAGCAGAAAATTCTATCGGTGATGATAGAGGAAATAGAGCGCGAGGGACTGCAGCTGATGCACCTGCGCAATGTGCCCACCCATCCCGAATGCCTCGGTGAGGCCGCATTGGCTACAGAACCCGACATCAAGCAGGTATTCGTCACTGGCGTCACCGACGACAAGGTGGACTGCTTCGAGCGCACCTTATATATTATTAGGAAGAAGATAGAGAAACGCATCACCGATAAGGACTTCTATATCTGCTCGCTCTCAAGCAAGAACATCGTCTACAAGGGCATGCTCTCCAGTCTGCAGCTGCGTCAGTACTACAACGACCTCTCCAACAAGTACTTCACCAGCGGGCTGGCTCTCGTGCACAGCCGATTCAGCACCAACACCTTTCCCACATGGAGCCTGGCTCAGCCCTTCCGCCTGCTCTGCCACAACGGCGAAATCAATACCATTCGTGGCAACCGCGGTTGGATGAAAGCACGCGAGAGTGTGCTCTCGTCGTCGCAGCTTGGTGATATCAAGGGCATTTCGCCCATCATCCAACCCGGAATGAGCGACTCGGCCAGCCTCGACAATGTGTTTGAATTCTTCGTCATGAGCGGTCTGTCGCTGCCCCACGCCATGGCTGTAATGATACCCGAGAGTTTCAACGACAAGAATCCCATCAGCGAGGATCTTAAGGCTTTCTACGAATACCACTCCATTCTGATGGAACCATGGGACGGACCTGCCGCCCTCCTCTTCAGCGACGGCCGCTTTGCCGGAGGAATGCTCGACCGCAACGGTCTACGCCCGGCCCGCTACACCATCACGAAGAACGACACCATGGTCGTGTCGAGTGAGGTGGGCGTGATGGACTTCGACCCCACAGAGATTGCAGAGAAGGGACGTCTGCAGCCGGGTAAGATACTGCTCATCGACACTCAGGAGGGCAAAATCTACTACGACGGTGAAATCAAGGAACGTCTGGCCACAGCCCACCCCTACCGCCAATGGCTCAGCACCAACCGCATAGAGCTTGAGAAGATTAGGAGCGGGCGCAAGGTGGACAACAGCGTAAACCATCTCACAGCCAAGGAAATTGAGTTCGGATTCGGCGAAGAGGATATCGACGACACCATCGTGCCCATGGCCGTGAAGGGCCAGGAGCCTACAGCCTCCATGGGTAACGACACCCCGTTGGCGGTGCTCTCCGACCGCCCGCAGATATTCTTCAACTACTTCCGCCAACAGTTCGCCCAGGTAACCAACCCGGCTATCGACTCCATCCGCGAATTGCTGGTGATGAGCCTCACCGAATATATCGGGCGTGTGGGCAGCGGCATCCTCAACCCCGATGAATCCAACTGCAAGATGGTGCGCCTGCCCCACCCTATCCTTACAAACACCCAGCTCGACATCCTCTGCAACCTGCGCTACAAGGGTTTCAAGACCGTGAAGTTGCCCATTCTCTTTGAGCGCAACAAAGGTGAGGAGGGACTGCGTGAGGCCCTCGACGATCTCTGCCATCAGGCAGAACAGAGCGTCGACGACGGCTACAACTACATCATTCTCTCCGACCGCGATGTGGATGCCACCCACGTGGCCATCCCCTCGCTACTGGCCGTGAGCGCTGTGCACCATTACCTCATTGAGGCCGGCAAGCGCGTGCAGACAGCACTGATCGTCGAGAGCGGCGAAATCCGGGAGGTGATGCACGCTGCACTGCTCTTAGGCTACGGTGCGTCGGCGCTCTGCCCCTACATGACCTACGCCATACTCGACGACCTCGTGAAGCGAGGCAAGATACAGGAGAACTATGCCACGGCCGAAGCCAACTACATCAAGGCAGTAAAGAAAGGCCTGCTCAAGATTATGGCTAAGATGGGCATCTCCACCATACGCAGCTATCGCGGTGCACAGATATTCGAGGCCGTAGGACTCTCGGAGAGTCTGCTCAAGGCTTACTTCGGAACCGACGTGAGCACCGTGGGTGGTATCGGTCTGAAGACCATCGCCCACGATGCCATCGCCTTCCACGACGAGGCTTTCGCAGCTGAGCAGAAGATTGAGGACGACCCCAAATCCGTGTTCCTGCCTAACCAGGGACTCTTCCACTGGCGCCGCGACGGCATCCGCCATGCCTGGAGTCCCGACGTCATTGCCACACTCCAACTGGCCACGCGCAAAGGCGACTACGAGCTGTTCAAGAAGTTCGAACACCTCGTTGACGAAAAGTCCGAGCCCATCTTCCTGCGTGACTTCTTCGATGTGAAGAAGCACCCCATCAGCATCGACAAAGTGGAGCCAGTGGAGCAGATCGTGAAGCATTTCGTTACGGGAGCTATGAGCTTCGGCGCACTCTCGAAGGAGGCTCACGAGGCACTGGCACTGGCCATGAACAAGCTTGGCACGCGCAGCAACACCGGTGAGGGTGGTGAGGATAATCAGCGCTACCACGAGAAGGTGGACGGTATCAGCCTCTCAAGCAAGACTAAGCAGGTGGCCTCAGGACGATTCGGTGTCACCACGGAATATCTCGTCAATGCCGAGGAGATACAAATCAAAGTAGCCCAAGGAGCCAAGCCGGGCGAAGGCGGACAGCTGCCGGGCTTCAAGGTGAACGAGATTATAGCCAAGACGCGTCACTCCATACCCGGCATCAGCCTCATCTCGCCACCACCCCACCACGACATCTACTCCATCGAGGACTTGAAGCAACTCATCTTCGACCTGAAGAACGTGAACCCGAAGGCTGCCATCAGCGTTAAACTGGTGGCCGAGAGCGGAGTGGGCACCATTGCGGCCGGCGTCGTCAAGGCCAAGGCCGATCTGGTGGTCATCTCGGGAGCTGAAGGCGGTACCGGAGCAAGTCCGGCTTCGAGCATGCGCTTCGCCGGTATCTCACCCGAAATAGGCATTGCCGAAACTCAGCAGACTCTGGTGAAGAACGGACTGCGCTCACTCGTCAGACTGCAGGTCGACGGCCAATTGAAGACCGGACGCGATGTCATAATGCTCGCCCTGCTCGGAGCCGAAGAGTTTGGCTTCGGCACCGCAGTTCTCATCACCTTGGGTTGCGTGATGATGCGCAAATGCAACCAGAACACCTGTCCCATGGGAGTGGCCACACAGGACGAAAGGCTGAGAGCCCATTTCCGCGGAAGCTATAAATACGTTATCAACTACTTCACATTCTTGGCTCAGCAAGTAAGGGAATACCTCGCCGATATGGGATACACCCGACTGAACGACATCATCGGCCACACCGAACTGCTCGTACCACGCAAGACGGCCAACACCAAATGGGCTTCGCTCGACTTCGGCCGTATGCTCCACCAGGAAAAGGGAGACAGCAGTTACTACTGCTCCAAGACGCAGGAGCACGACCTCGGTGGCATCCTCGACGAACAGCTCATTGCCAACAGCCAAAAGGCTATTGCCGATGGCGAGGAAGTGAACCTCGATTTCGCCATTCGCAACACCAACCGCGCCGTGGGTGCCATGCTCAGTGGCATGATAGCTGCCAAATACGGTGAGAAGGGACTGGCCGACAACACCATCAACGTGAAATTCAAGGGCAGTGCCGGTCAGAGCTTCGGAGCCTTCCTCGTCAAGGGTGTTGACTTCAAGCTGGAAGGCGATGCCAACGACTACTTTGCCAAAGGACTGAGCGGAGGACGCATCAGCATCCTCCCACCCATCCGCAGCAATTTCAACGCAGAAGACAACATCATTGCAGGCAACACCGGACTCTATGGAGCCACAAGCGGTGAGCTCTACATCAACGGTCAGGTGGGCGAACGCTTCGCTGTAAGAAATTCCGGAGCCATCGCCGTAGTAGAGGGAGCCGGTGACCACTGCTGCGAGTATATGACAGGAGGCCGGGTGGTGGTACTCGGACCTACAGGCCGGAACTTCGCTGCCGGTATGAGCGGCGGCGTGGCCTACGTATGGGACAAAAACCATGACTTCGACTACTTCTGCAATATGGACATGGTGGAGATTAACCTCGTGGAGGAAAGCAGCTACCGCAAGGAGCTCCACGAACTCGTGCGACAACACTACCTCTACACAGGGTCGAAACTGGCCCGCACAATGCTTGACGACTGGAACCACTACGTAGACGAATTCATTCAGGTGGTGCCCATCGAGTACAAGCGCGTCCTACAAGAGGAGCAGGTGAAAAAGCTTAAGCAAAAGATCGCCGACATGCAACGCGACTATTAGTCTCGCCGACAGTAATCACCAACATTCAACCGACAACATTCAACACGTACGAAAATGGGAAATCCAACGGCATTCTTAACAGTAGCCCGGAAAGAGGCTGGCTATAGGCCAATACACGATAGAATACATGACTATGGAGAAGTGGAGCAGACACTCAACAGCAGCGACCGCCGTTTGCAGGCAAGCCGTTGCATGGACTGTGGCGTGCCCTTCTGCCACTGGGCTTGTCCGTTAGGCAACAAACCGCCCGAGTGGAACGACGCTGTCTACAAAGATGACTGGGAACTTGCCTATCAATTGCTCACATCGACCAACGACTTCCCCGAGTTCACCGGGCGCATCTGTCCCGGCCTCTGCGAAAAGGCTTGTGTTCTCAATCTCATGGAACACGAACCCACCACTAACCGCGAAGACGAGGCTGCTATCATAGAGCATGCTTTCGAAGAAAACTTCGTCCACCCACATGTCATTCACCGTAATGGCCACAAGGTACTTGTCGTCGGAGCAGGACCGGCGGGACTTACTGCCGCAACAAGACTCAACCAGGCTGGCTTCGAGGTTACCGTCATCGATGCCAATGAAAAAGCGGGCGGACTTCTGCGCTTTGGCATTCCCAACTTTAAACTCAACAAGGCCATCATCGACCGCCGGATGGCATTACTCGAACAGGAAGGTATCCACTTTGAATACGGCAAGCGGATAGACGTCAATCAACTCCCGGAAGGCTTCGATGCTTATGTGGTAGCCACAGGAACTCCCACTGCACGTGATTTGAAGATTCCGGGACGCGAACTCAAAGGCATCTACTTCGCACTCGATATGCTCGCGCAACAGAACCGAGTACTCGAGGGAATGGAGTTCGCTAAGGACGAAAGGGTGACAGCACATGGCAAAGACGTGCTCGTCATCGGAGGCGGCGACACGGGCAGCGACTGCATTGGAACCGCTCACCGCCAAGGTGCCAAGAGCGTGACACAAATTGAAATCATGCCCAAACCGCCAGTAGGCCCAGATGATCCGAACAATCCATGGCCTAACTGGCCACGCACGCTCAAGACCACCTCTTCGCATGAAGAGGGATGCGTGAGGCGCTGGAATATCAACTCGCTGGAGTTCATCGGCCGCAATGGCAAGCTCACAGGCGTGAAGGTGCAGGAGATTACGTGGGAGCCCAATCCCGCTGGAGGACGACCACTCATGAAACCAACCAAGGAGCCAGAAGTCATCAAGGCCGACATGGTGCTCTTAGCCATGGGATTCCTCAAACCGACTCAGCCTGAATTCGCAAAAAATGTCTTCGTGGCAGGCGATGCCGCCAACGGGGCCACCTTGGTGGTAAGGGCGATGGCAAGTGGCAAAAAGGCTGCCATGGACATTGCCAAGATGTTCCAGTGTGAATAATGGCAGACGAGTCCGTTCATTATCTGCCTTCAAAGGTAACTGCCGGCAAGCAGCTATAACGGGAACGAACGGCACATCGACTGCTTGAAGTCGACAGCCGACATCCACGATTCGACCTCATTAGTCTGCGCTGTAAGGGCCAGAGCCCGAAAGAGATCGTGCGCAGACATCCAGGCACACTGCACTAAAGTGGAGATGACACATCAAGGGAAACCGGAAGGCTCAGAAAGAGCTGCCGGCTTCCCTTTCTCATTTATCAGGAGGAAGACAAGCCAGGACAGAAAAAGACTGTGCCTACGGATGGAGACACAGTCTGAAAGGGTTAATCGCCGAAAAGCACCGTGGGGCCTCAACCCTCATGGATATCTTTCACAGCCCGGCCGCTCGGTTCATTGACATTGCGGAATGAAGCATCCCATGCCAGAGCCTCGGCGGTGGAGCAGGCCACGCTGGGCACACTGGGCACGCTGCGGGCAGCACTCTCGCTGGGGAAATGCTTCTCAAAAATGCTACGATAGTAGTACTCCTCCTTGTTGCGGGGCGGATTAATGGGGAACCGTTCGGCCGCGTGCTTCATTTCCTCGTCGCTCACAGCCTCAGAGGTTATCTTCTTGAGGGTGTCAATCCAACTGTAGCCTACACCATCGCTGAACTGCTCCTTCTGCCTCCAAGCCACAGCATCGGGCAACATGTCGGAGAAGGCGTCACGGACAATCTTCTTCTCTATCTCCTTTCCCGGGCACATCTTGTAGGCGGGATTCAGTGTCATGGCCACATCAAGGAATTCCTTGTCGAGGAAAGGCACACGGCCCTCGACACCCCAGGCAGCCAGACTCTTGTTAGCCCGGAGACAATCGTACAGGTGCAATTTACCAATTTTCCGCACCGTCTCATTATGAAACTCCTCGGCATTGGGTGCCTTATGGAAATAGAGATAACCCCCGAATATTTCGTCGGCGCCCTCGCCCGAAAGCACCATCTTAATGCCCATCGACTTGATGACACGGGCCAAGAGGTACATCGGGGTGGAGGCGCGCACCGTGGTCACATCATAAGTCTCGATGAAGTAGATGACGTCGCTCAATGCGTCGAGACCTTCCTGAATGGTATAATTGATTTCGTGATGCACTGTTCCGATATAGTCGGCCACAAGTTTTGCCTTAGCTAAGTCGGGAGCCCCCTTCAGTCCCACTGCAAAGGAATGAAGTTGAGGCCAGTAGGCTCTGGAACGCCCTCCATCCTCAATGCGTCGTTCCGAATATTTCTCAGCGATGGCTGAGATGACCGAGGAGTCGAGTCCTCCCGACAACAGCACTCCATAAGGGACATCACTCATGAGCTGGCGCTTCACCGAATCTTCGAGCGATGTTCTGACCGCAAGTACACTGTCGTCGTAGGTGAGATGAGCAGCCTTACCGGTCATCACCTTCTCATAGCTGGTCCAATCGCGGTGATACCATCGCTTCATGCCCGGTTGCCCACTGAAATAGTAATGCCCTGGCAAGAATGGCTCATAGCGGTCACATTGTCCCTCAAGAGCCTTGAGCTCGGAGGACACATACACCTTGCCGTCATTATCATAACCAATATAAAGAGGTATAACTCCGATGGGGTCACGGGCGATGAGGAAGGCATCAGCACCCTCGTCGTAAAGCGCAAAAGCGAAAATTCCACTCAGCCGTTCCATCATCTGTTCTACAGCCGCCGTTGCGTCCTCATGGGCCTTGGCTCTCGGTGCCACATACTTCCTATATAGAGCAAGTATCACTTCACAGTCGGAGCCCGTCTGAAAGGCATAGTCGCTGAATGCTCCGCGGATGTCGCGATGATTATAGATTTCACCATTCACTGCCAGCACCTGCTGACGGTCAGGCGAGAAGAGCGGCTGACGGCCAGACTCAGGGTCAACGATGCTCAGACGCTCATGCGCCAGGATGGCAGAGCCTCCACAGAAGATTCCACTCCAATCAGGTCCTCGATGCCGTATGCGCCGGCTCATGCCCAAGGCTTTCTGCCTCAGTTCGGGGTTCTGCTCCCTCACATTGAAGATTCCGATTATACCACACATATCCAGTATTCTTTTGGTTTAACTTTACATTATGATAGTTGAGACCGCAAATATAGCACAAATAGTCGAATAAAACACCATCTCACTACCACTTTGAATCTTGAATTTATCGGTTTAGCCGATACTGAAAGTATCAACCCCTATATAGCTTACAGATAATCTATTTCCCAAAGAGTTTGCTTATACTTATTAAATATCTAAAAATAACAGCCACATAATTACTACTTTTGTTTGGGGTATGCCGCGATTGTTATACCTTTGCAACAAGAAGAGAAGCATTAAGTAACAAGAGAAGAAATAGTAAGCAATGTCTTGTAAGATACCCTTTGTAAAGATGGATGGTGCCGGCAACGATTATATCTATGTGGAGACCTTGCACCGCAACCTACCCAACCCTTCGGCGGCAGCACGCAGGTGGAGCGCTTATCACACAGGTATTGGAAGCGACGGCCTTGTCCTCATCGGCAAGCCTACCATCCTCAGCGGGGCCGACTTTTCCATGCGCATCTTCAATGCTGATGGCTCCGAGGCGATGATGTGTGGCAACGCCAGCCGATGTGTGGGGAAATATCTCTATGAAAAAGGCCTGACCACGAAGGACAAGATACGGCTCGAAACCAAATCCGGCGTCAAAATACTTTCGCTCAGCCTGTCGGACGCTGTGAACGAACGGGGATTAAGAACAGTGGAAAATGTCACCGTCGACATGCTCGAGCCCCGCTTCGACGTAGCAGAACAGTTCACCGGCAACACGCCCGACTTGAGACATCTGCCGGGGCTCAGCGACCAAGGCGCCGAGGTGAGATGCTCCAAATTCGTCAGCATGGGCAATCCACACTTCGTCATTTTCGTCGATGACATCAGCAAGGTGGATGTTGCCAAAGCAGGTAGCCGACTGGAGTACGACCCTGCATTTCCGGCACGATGCAACATTGAATTTGCACAAGTCAGGCCCGACGGCGACATCAGAACTCGAGTATGGGAAAGAGGAAGCGGCATCACTATGGCGTGTGGCACTGGAGCCTGCGCAACAGCAGTGGCAGCCGCTTTTTTTGGTCTCGCACATCGCAAGAGCCATATCCAAATGGACGGAGGCCGGCTGGGAGTAGAATGGCAGGAGACCGACAACCATGTGATGCTGTCAGGACCTGCCGAGTTCGACTTCGAAGGATGGATTGTAGCTGATTTTTAGCACCCAGTGAACTACCCCGCGTAATATTCAGCCAACAGAGCACTGCCTGTTCTGAAGAGTTCGCATAAAGAGAGGACATGAGCCTCCATAACAGATAAAAGAATAGTAGTAACATCAAACATAAACATATAAATATATGGCACTCGTAAATGAGCACTTTCTTAAGCTCTCGGACAATTATCTCTTCGATGAGATAGCTAAAAGGGTAAATGCCTACAAAGTGTCGCATCCCAAGGAGCGCGTCATCAGTCTTGGTATTGGTGATGTGACCCAACCCCTGTGCCCCGCCGTAATCGAGGCAATGCACAAGGCTGTTGACGAGATGGCCGTCAAAGCCACCTTCCGGGGATACGGTCCCGAGCGAGGCTACGACTTCCTGCGTGAGGCTATCGTAAAGAACGACTTTCTGCCGCGCGGCATCCACCTCGATCCCAATGAAATATTCATTAATGATGGTGCCAAAAGCGATACGGGTAACTTCCAGGAATTGCTCCGTTGGGACAACAGCGTCGGTGTCACCGACCCGGTATATCCGGTGTATATCGACTCCAACGCCATGATTGGACGTGCCGGCGTCTTGGAAAACGGATGCTGGAGCAATGTCACCTACTTCCCCTGTACGGCCGAGAACAAGTTTATTCCTCAGCTGCCCGACCACCGCGTCGACATGATTTATCTCTGCTACCCCAACAACCCGACAGGCACCGTTCTGACCAAAGAGGAACTACGCAAATGGGTGAACTATGCCGTAAGAAACGACTCCATCATCCTCTACGATGCTGCCTATGAGGCCTACATTCATGACGACAACATTCCTCATTCTATCTATGAGATACGCGGAGCCAGAAAGGTGGCAGTAGAATTCCGTAGCTTCTCGAAGACGGCTGGCTTCACAGGAGTGAGATGCGGCTACACGGTTGTTCCCAAGGAGGTCACAGCCTCGTCGCTCGACGGCAAAGAGCGTGTTCCCTTGAACCAGCTTTGGAACCGACGCCAGTGCACTAAGTTCAATGGCACAAGCTACATCAGTCAGCGGGCTGCCGAGGCCATCTACACACCGGAAGGACAGAAGCAAATCAGGAAAACCATAGATTACTACATGAGCAATGCCAAGTTCATGCTTGACATGCTCACTAAGCTTGGCTTCGAGGTTTACGGCGGCGTCAATGCTCCCTATCTGTGGGTAAAGACTCCAAACGGCGTGGAGAGCTGGAAGTTCTTTGAGCAATTGCTCTATGGGGCATCTGTGGTTTGCACGCCCGGAGTGGGCTTCGGACCCAGCGGCGAAGGCTACGTGCGCCTAACCTCCTTCGGCAACAGCGACGACTGTCACGAGGCAATGGAAAGAATCGCCAAATGGATGAATCATTAACCAATACAAAGAAAAGATTATTGCACTTTTAACATTACAACTATTATGGCAAATTTGAGATTTGAAGCAGTAGCAGAGGCATCGCGCAGAAAGCCTCTCGAAGTGGAAACTCCGAAGGAACGACCATCAGAATTCTTCGGTAAGAATGTATTCAATCGACAGAAGATGTTCAAATACCTTCCTGTCGATGTATACCAGAAGCTCACAGATGTCATTGACAACGGTGCCCCCCTGGATCGCAGCATCGCTAATGCTGTGGCAGCAGGGATGAAGCAGTGGGCCAGCGAGAATGGGGTTACACACTACACACACTGGTTCCAGCCACTCACCGGCAGCACAGCAGAAAAGCACGATGCCTTCATTGAGCACGACGGAAAGGGTGGCATGCTGGAAGACTTCTCCGGAAAACTCCTGATGCAGCAGGAACCTGACGCTTCAAGCTTCCCCTCAGGAGGCATCCGCAACACTTTCGAGGCAAGAGGCTACTCGGCCTGGGATCCCACATCCCCGGTCTTCATCATGGACGACACGCTCTGCATCCCTACAATCTTCATCTCATACACCGGCGAGGCACTCGACTACAAGGCTCCATTACTGCGGGCTCTGCATGCCGTAAGCGTTGCAGCCACAGACGTTTGCCACTACTTCTACCCAGACGTAAAGAAGGTAGTATCCAATTTAGGATGGGAGCAGGAGTATTTCCTTGTCGACGAGGCGCTCTACAATGCACGCCCCGACCTGATGCTCACTGGCCGGACACTGATGGGGCACGACTCGGCCAAGAACCAGCAAATGGATGACCACTACTTCGGAACAATTCCAGAGCGAGTGCAGGCCTTCATGAAGGATCTGGAAATCCAGGCTCTCGAGCTCGGCATCCCCTGCAAGACCCGTCACAATGAAGTTGCGCCTAACCAATTTGAATTGGCTCCCATCTTCGAAGAAACCAATCTCGCCGTCGACCATAATATGCTGCTGATGTCGCTCATGAAGAAGGTCGCCCGGAAGCATGGATTCAGGGCTCTGCTCCATGAGAAACCCTTTGACGGCATCAATGGCTCAGGAAAACACAACAACTGGAGTCTGAGCACCGACACTGGCATTCTGCTTCATGGCCCAGGCAAGACTCCAGAAGACAACCTGCGCTTTGTGGTGTTCATTGTTGAAACCCTGATGGGCGTCTACAAGCACAACGGGCTGCTGAAAGCCAGCATCATGAGTGCCACCAACGCACATCGTCTGGGCGCCAACGAAGCCCCACCAGCCATCATCTCCTCCTTCCTGGGAAAGCAGCTCAGCGATCTTCTTGAGCACATTGAGAAGTCGGACAAGGATGACCTCTTCAAGCTTGCAGGCAAGAAGGGCGTAAAGCTCGACATCCCTGAGATTCCGGAGATTATGATCGACAACACTGACCGCAACCGCACCTCTCCATTTGCTTTTACGGGCAACCGCTTCGAATACCGTGCTGTGGGCTCCGAGGCCAATTGCGCCAGCGCCATGATTGTGCTCAACACCGCTGTGGCTGAGGCCTTAACCAACTTCAAGAAGCGAGTAGACGCACTGATTGCGAAAGGAGAAGACAAGCTGGCTGCCATTATTGATGTGGTGCGCGAGGATATCAAGACCTCATCACCTATCCACTTCGACGGCAATGGCTACAGCGATGAATGGATTGCCGAGGCCGAGCGCCGCGGACTGGACTGCGAGAAATCATGCCCCGTCATCTTCGACCGCTATCTTGACGACGACAGCGTTAAGATGTTCGAGGACATGAACGTGATGAAGCGCAACGAACTTGAGGCTCGCGACGAGGTGAAATGGGATACCTACACGAAGAAGATCCAGATAGAAGCCCGTGTCATGGGCGACCTGTCGATGAACCACATCATCCCTGTGGCAACGCTCTATCAAAGCCAACTGGCCGAGAACGTAGAGAACATGTTCGAGATATTCGACAAGGCTGAGGCCGAGAAGCTCACAGCCCGTAACAAGAAGATCATCAAGGAGATTGCCGAGCGCACGCAAGTAATAGAGACCGGTGTGGAAGAACTTGTCAACGCCCGCAAGGTTGCCAACAAGATTGAGGATGCACGCACCAAAGCTGTGGCCTATCACGACACCGTGGAGCCAAAGCTGGACACCATCCGTTATCAGATTGACAAGCTGGAGCTCATCGTCAGCGACGAACTTTGGACACTGCCCAAGTACCGCGAGCTCCTGTTCATAAGATAAAACGACATTGCATTCGGAGGAATGTACTATTTCTTTTATTGGTTGTTTAATTTTTTACATTAGTTTGTTATTTTAGGGGGGAGGGCCGCGAGGCTGTACCCCCTCTTTTGTCGAACGACAAAGCAGGGGTTACCCTGCAATCCTGCTGTTCTAAGCGAAGTTCCTCACACCTCAGCCTGTCAGACTTTGAGCGAATGAGTAACCATCAGCAAGAATTCCCTGCATTGTTACCAAGCTCTGTTAATCGCATCACCAAGGCCTTCAAGAGCCAAATGGCCTAACACATAAAATTCGGGACACAGGATATTTTCCGTGGGTTAGTTAATCACAATACCAGAATAGTGTACCCACGGGACATGATGCAAGTAAGATTACTGCCTCATCTTTGGTTTGTCATGAAGGAAGATCTCTATCTGATAAGTAATCGATAACTCAGCATCATAGCTCATGGTTGAGGAATATTATTTCAACGACGAGAATAATCATAAACCTTGAGGAACATATACCATCTGACTTGTGGCATATTATACGTTGGAATCTGCGGTGTTCTCATGCATCTATGTGCATACATTGAAGATCATTCTCCACATGCATTTCCCTCAAAACCTAACGCAAGCTTGGTCACAAGGATAGGCTTTTAAACAAGCTTGATGAACTCGAAATCCATCCGAATAGGAGATAGAAATAGTCTCGCTGAATAGCAACGCGAATTGAAAGGATCATCAGGTAAATGCGAAAAACAAGTTTACAGTTTATTAACCTTCGAGATTCGACATTTTCAATTAATGTTTTTACATTTGCACTGTTTAAAGAATTCAAACCCTAATATTATGGCTAAACGCTATCTTTTCTTGACGTTGCTTACCTGTTGCGCAATAGTGGGCCAGGCAAAAGTAAAGCTGTCGCACCTCATCAGCGACGGCATGGTAATACAACAGAACTCAGAGGTCAGACTTTGGGGCTGGGACACTCCAGGCAAAATGATAAAAGTGCGCACGTCATGGTCGCCTACTCTCTACACTGCCCGTGCGGCTGCCGACAGCACGTGGATGGTAAAAATACACTCACCAAAAGCCAGCTACAAGCCACTAAGCATAACATTCAATGACGGAGAAGCTACCACGGTACGTAATGTGCTTGCTGGAGAGGTGTGGCTGTGCGGTGGGCAGAGCAACATGGAGATGCCCATGCGTGGATGGGGCACATGCCCTATACCCACATACAACGAAGAGATGATGAACGCTTCCCGATATTCTGGAGTGCACTACTGCACGATACCGGAAGTATGCACCGAACAGCCTCAGGCCGACGCCAACTGCAAGTGGCAGACAGTAAGCGCAAACACCTTGGGCGATGTCTCGGCTACAGCCTACTATTACGCCCGCACTCTAAATGCCTCACTCAACATTCCTATCGGCATCATCATTGCCTGTAAGGGTGGTTCACGCATTGAAGGATGGCTTAACAAGGCTAACATCAAAGCCTACACGAAGGACCCGCTCGACTTGGAGTCCTTAAAGAAGAAGTACAAGGGTAACTGGTCGTATCCCAACTACTGGTATAACGGAACCCTCTATCCTACACTGAAATACACCATCAAAGGATTCATCTTCTACCAGGGCTGTTCCAATGTGGGCAATCCCGAAGGCTATTATTCCCGGCTGATGAACGTCATGGTGAAGCAGTGGCGGGATGATTTCGCTTTAGGCAACCTGCCTTTCTACTTTGTAGAGATAGCTCCCCACAGCTATGGAAACGTGAACCGAGACAATGCGGCACGACTGCGCGAAGAACAGTTTAAGGCATCCAAAGAAATCAGCAATTGCAGTGAGGTGAGCACTGTCGACCTCGTCTACCCATGGGAGCATGAGAACATCCACCCGGCCCAGAAGAAGCAGGTGGGCGAGCGGCTGGCCATGAAGGCCCTCAAGAACCAGTATGCTTTCACACAGTTGCTCGCTGACGGTGCCGAGTATGGTAGCCTGCGCATCTCCAACGACACCTGTTTCGTGAGCCTCAAGAACATGTACATGGGCTTTGTTCCATCGGGCGAGCAGACTGGATTTGAGGTGGCAGGCTCTGACAAAGTGTTCCACAAGGCCAAAGCAGTCAGCTCGGGCATCGACAAGTTGATAATCACCTGTCCCGAGGTAAAAGCTCCGGTGGCCGTGCGCTATTGCTTCCGCAACTTCCAGCTCGGCAGCGTGCACAATTCAGCCGGGCTACCTCTCTTCCCCTTCCGCACCGACAACTGGTGAGACGAGTGTCATCGGTGCTCCACTCCCAACCAGTATTTGGCTGCAGGTAAATAAGACAGCAGCCACACGGCAATATAAGTGGTCACAAATGTGGAGACGGCAATGAGAGGTATCATCAACGCCACTGATTGGCTAAGACCTTCCAAGATGTCGTGTGCAGCATTGAGCAGCATGATATGGGAGAGGTACATGCCAAAACTGCATGCCGAGATACTCGTTATGAGACGCGGCAACCAGCCTGAGTTCTTGACATGCCACTGGCTCAGGAGCGAGAACATGCCATAAGCCATCATAGCCACATTGAGGGAGCAGAAATCCCAAGGCACTTCCAACTCCACCACATTGCTCACACTGGCAATCCTACTATTGAATATCATGGCCGTAGCTACATATCCTACAAGGAGTATAGCTACGGCTATTCCTTTTCTGCAGGGACCGAAGCGGCGGATATAGGACCCCAAAACAAGATAGCCGACAAAGCCCGTGAAATAGTAGAGGCTCGGTGTATGGTTCCAGGGGCACTCTCCCCAAACCTCGGGGGTTACAAGGTGGATATAGGGCAGAAGCGTAGTGGCAGCCCACAGCAGAAGGAACATCTGCATGGCGCGCTTGCTGCAAGTCTGTGCCCAAGGCGAGAGCACAGGGATAATAAGGTAGATGCCAATGAGCATATAGATGTACCACAGATGGCCCACCTGCACACCCCAGTTCACAGGGATATTAAGGATGTTGACCAAGCACTGCTGCGAGCTGTCGCCACGGTAGAAAACATAATACACGGCAAAAGCCACACACCAGAACACCCAAGGCCAAAGAATGCGGGTGAATCGCCGGTGGAAGAATGCCCTTGCTCCGGTTTTCATCGGCAACAGGAAATAACCGGAAATCATCACAAACAGACCGATACAGATGCGGGACAGACTATTCATCCATCCTATCAAGTGGGTGTCGGAATAGTTGGTAAGGCTCAGATTGGGCCCGATGTAATAAAACTCACTGGAATGTTGGAAGAGCACTAAGAAGATGGCTATCACACGGATAAGGTCTAAAGCCACGTTGCGCTGCTTGGGTTGATGCGCGAGAATTGAATTGTCAGTATTCATAATCATTTAGTTTCCTACTGCAAAGGTACTGCAAGAAAAGCTCACAGCAAAACAAAAAACCGACTTTTCTTACACACCGCCTTGCAGCCTTAGCGTCGGTGCTATAGGAAAAAGCATTCGCTACGCAGCGAACGATTGATGGCCAAGACCAACTCACTGTGATGCTTCATGATTTCGGATGCCTGGTCCATCATCTGCCATGCCTCCGACAAAATCCCTTGCCATACATAGGTCATTAGAGATTTTTTTCCTACTTTTGTAGTCAAAATCACAGGCATGGATAATAGAAAAGAAAGTAGGTCGCCCTACAAGACCATCCGAGATTATGCCATTATCACCGTTGCCATTCTAATGGGCACCGTAGGATGGACACTGTTTCTGCTCCCTAATCAAATCACCATGGGCGGCATCACCGGCATCGCTTCCATCATCTACTGGGGTACTGGCATACCTGCCCAGGACATCTATTTCGTGGTCAATGCGCTGCTGCTCATAGCAGCCCTGAAAGTACTCGGCTGGAGATTCTGCATTAAGACCATCTACGCCGTCATTCTCTTCACCATAGCCTCAACACTCATTCAGCATTACACCAGCGGCAGCGGCATGCTGTCCGACCAAAAGTTTATGGCCACTATCGTCGGCGGAGTCTTTATGGGCATCAGCGTAGGCCTCGGACTCTCGGCCGGAGGCAGCACCGGCGGCTCGGACGTCATTGCTGCCATGATTCACAAATACCACGACATCTCATTGGGTCACGTCATCCTCTTCTGCGACCTCGCCATTATCACCTCCAGCTATGTGGTGCTCCACGACTGGGAAAAAGTGCTTTATGGCTACGTATTGCTCTTCGTCATCTCGTTCTGCGTTGACAGTGTCGTCAACTCGCTGCGGCAGTCGGTGCAGTTCTTCATTGTCTCCGACAAATACGAGGAATTAGGACAGGCCATCAACGGCATTGCTAACAGAGGCTGCTCCACGCTGAATGGCAACGGCTTCTATTCAGGCAAGGATATCCGTGTGCTTTTCGTGATTGCCAAAAAGAGTGAATCGAGTATCATCTTCGACCTCATCGATGAAATCGACCCTAATGCCTTCGTTGCCCAAAGTGCCGTCATCGGTGTCTACGGACAAGGCTTCGACACTTTCAAAGTGCACAAACACGGATTGGCGAAAGCCAGGAGAAAGCTCGACGAAATGAACGTTGGATAGATGTCAGCTGGCATCCGCAGTAAGTGGCCAAGCATAGGGGTGCATAAGCTGCGGAAGGCCCATCAACAATAATATTAATCCATAACGAAAAAGCAGGAAAGAAGAAAACTTCCATCCTGCTTTCGTAGGGACGATCGGGTTCGAACCGATGACCTCTGCAATGTGACTGCAGCGCTCTAAACCAGCTGGGCTACGCCCCTA
>ONMG01000124.1 GCA_900318855.1 uncultured Prevotella sp. | reverse complement strand
GAGCCCACTCACTTCGTCATCGACCCGGAGAAGCAGGTGACAGGCGTAGGCGGCACACTTTCCAGCCCGAACATCACCATCCAAGACCAGTTCGGTGCCGACGTGACAAGCTACTTCAAGGTGACGCGCAAGAAGGCTGACGAGAATGGTGCCTACAAGCTCGGCAAAGACGGCTCAGTGACCTCATCTAATGAAGGTACCTACTCCGTCGCCGTCAGCGGTGCTCTCACCGACAATACGAGCACCACGTCACTGGGACGATACTTCGACAATCCTGCTGACGGCAGCTACACCGACGTGTTTAAGCAGCCTACCTCTCAAGATGGCATCGGTGCCTTCGAGATCATCTACGACGCTAACGAGTTCTCTACCGACGCCACCAAGCAGGCCGGCAGCAAGATGGGCAAGCTCCACTTCATCAAGAAGGGTGACTTCTATCCCGGCACCATCAGCTACGGCGAGGTGCCCGGCATCAACATCACCTTTGGCAGCGCCACCGATGCCCAAAATGTGTGGAACATCAAAACCACATCTGAAGGTTCCCTTATTGACAACGATAACGACAAGGATGCCAAAGGCAACATCGCGAAGGAATTCATCATGGGCGATGCTGTGACCTTGGACAAAAATACGAGTCTGCCAAAGGCCGGCTGTTTCCTCAAGATTGACGCTATTACCAACGGATGGCTCACCATCGACAGCAAGTTCCTTAGCCACAATGACGATTCCAACCTTGGTCGGGAGCATTACATCCTCGTAGATGCTGCCACCAAGGAGATGCAGCGCAAGAGCTGCAAAGAAGACTCTATCGGCGAGTACACCTATCCCAAGCCGCTCCTGGCCGGTCACACCTACTATCTCTATACCGACGACGGGCATATGATTCTCCACGGTTTGAGCTACAATCCTGGCTTCATCGACCCCGTGACCGACGACGAGCCCTGGACCTCACCGGGCGCCGTAGACCTGAAAGCAGTGACACGCTCCTCAGCCTTCATGAACGGCTATACGGGCACGCTACCCACACTGACCATGAACCGGCAGAACGAGAAAGTGAGCTGGTATGTGAAGGATGTGGCCAGCGGCAGCACCTCTACCTCAGTGGGTGACATCAAAGACCTGACCGATGACAACGCCAAGCACGTCTATGTAGGCAACAAGGACGGACGCATCTACGCTGAGCGTCTGACCACGGAGAAACCTCTGACAGATGACACCCGCAAGAACACCGACGCCTACGGCCGTGTGCGCGTCTTCGCCAATGTGCTCGGCAAAAAGCTCAGCGACACCCAGCAGGTGATGAAGCAACCGGGCTACTGGCTCTTCGTCGGCGACATTCCAACCTATATCGTGAAGGACGGCGAGAGCCACGACCAGGACGACCGTGTCTCAACACAGAACATCCCTTCGCGCATTTGGATGACCTTTGGCGGATGGCACTGGAGTCAGAACAAGGATTATCCTTATTACAACAGCAACGACCAAACGAAAGACTGGGTGGAGGACGGCTGGCAAACGAGCCAAATGGATCCATCCGGAAACAACAACCACACCATTGATGGTTTCCAGTACGTCACTTGGGGCGAGCAGGACCCCACCGACGAGTTCGTGCGCAGCTGGGACCATGGCACCCACTCCACATTCAACCTCCCCGTACGTGGCAGCTACCTCAAGTTTGAACCTGAAGAGAGCGGTACACTGATGGTCTATCTCGTACAGAACGGTATGACCGACAACGATGCGAAAGACAACGCAACCGAACTGGCCAAGAACGGTCCATGGCTCCGGCGCCGTGCTGTTTACATCGTCGACGAGACGGGGCACCCCGTGCGTATCGATGCGCTCAGCGGCTGGGAGAGCACAGCCATGGACTGGAACAAATATGTCAACGCCGGTACCACCAACGCCGATCGCTACACGGGCTATCACAACTGGTCACTGAACTACTTCTGCGACGGCGAGACCCGCTGCGCATGGGAGTATGACAAGACTGGTGCACAGGCCAAGACCCTCCAGATATCTACAGCCGACCCAGCTACGGCTACTGGTGACGAGAAAAAATATAGCTGGTTCGACGCCTACGACCGCGACAACGACGGCAAACTCACCGACACGGAGAAAGCCAACATGGAGGCTGACAAGACAAAGATTGAGAGCTGGTGGACATCGCCAAGCTACTCCTTCAGTAAGACCGTGAATGGCAAGACCCTCACCTCCAGCCTGAACCACGCCAAACTGGATGGTCCGTTGGAGCTTATCCAGCTCTCCGACTCCAGCTTTGTGCTGCCCACCAAGGGTTATGTGCGCTATGTGTTCCCCGTACAGGCCGGCAAGGTGTACTATGTATTTGCCACCGGTACCAAGCTCGGATTCAGCGGCTTCGCTTTCCTGCCCACTGGCTTCCGAACTTATCCTGAAAGATGGATTAATGCAGGACAGAACAACTCGTATGGCGAGTATGCAGAGAGCGTATATAAGCAACTGCCTCAGCCCGACGACGAGGTCTACACCACCGGCGGCGTAGGCAACAATCGACTCATGGGCGGCTCGGTAACGCTCGACGCGAGCAAGAAAGCTGGCGATGCCGTCAGCAACGAGGTCTATAGCTACGGCAAGTTCCGTGAAGGTGGTTTCGTCATCGCTTCGGACAACGCCAACACGCTAAGCAAGACCACAAAACGTGACTTCATCGACGTGACCTTGAAGCGGTCGTTCCGCAATCAGCGGTGGCAGGGGCTCTGTCTGCCCTTCACGGTGAGCGAGTCACAGATGAAGCGCCTCTTCGGCGACGACATGCAGCTCATCACCATCGACAGCGTGATGGCCTCAAAAGGCCATGAGCGCACGCTCCACTTCACCCAGCACGTAAACCAGCTCTGCGAGGCCGGACGACCCTACTTCATCCGACCCAACGTCAGCGGTAAGGCTGCCGGAGAATCTTTGGGCGAGTCGCTGACCTTCAAGGGCGTAAGCTTCGAGAATGTCGACACCATGCAGGTGGTGATGTACAACGAAACAGTGAGGGCTTACAACAACACCCATACCGACAAGCCTATCGACATCTTCACCTATCAGGTGACGGGCACCTACAACAAGTGCATCATCCCCTGGCAGAGCTACTACATGAAGAATGCGGAGAAGGAAGAGGAGAACAAGCTCTACCGCATCGTGCCAAAAGGCACTACAACGGCCAAAGGCGCTTTCCTGCCGGGCTGCAATGTGTATCTCTTCCCCTACTCCTACGACCCTGATGGCAGGGAGCTGGTGGAGACAGGTACTGACAAGGCCAAGTTGGCTTCGTTCTGGATTACGGGCGCCGAGGTAAGCGGCGGTACGACAACAGACATCGATGAACTCGTGAACGACCTCAACGAGCAGGACACGGCACTATACCGTGGAGTGTACGACGTCCAAGGTCGCTTGGTTCGCAGCGAGAACAGTCTGAAAGGCCTCACCCCGGGCATCTATCTCATGGGCGGCAAGAAATATGTGGTGAAATAAACAAAAGCGACAATCAGCATGAAAAGGAATTACAAGAAGCCCGAAGCCATAGTTATCAACGTGAATATCTCTTTGATGTCGACATCACTGGATAAGAGAGATAATACTCTTCATAATATGGGCACACAAGTCGACATCAAAGGTCCTGGAACGGGTGGAACCCAAGAAGTTACGGGTGACGGAGATTTAGATTTGGACGGAGCCAAGCGCTGGAGCTGGTCCGAGCCATTCGATGAATAAAGCATATAGACCATTAGAGGGTCACTAAGATGGGG